>CAZYSW010000136.1:0-4190 GCA_964650105.1 uncultured Nannocystaceae bacterium | reverse complement strand
CTTTCGGCAGGGATCGCGAAAATCGGGTGGCCGGGTCGGCAGCCGCTCGGCGGCCGCCCCTGCGCCGTCTCCGGTCAATCCGTGGCAATCTGCACAGTCGGTGATCCAGAGCTCCCGAGCCCTGCGCCGCACGGGATCGTCGTCGTCTTCGAAGGGATCCTCGAGACAGGTCAAAGGACCGACGATCCCGGTCACGAGCCCTCCGATCAACACGGCAGCACGGACGACCATCGACGTATTGTGGACGATCCGCGCCTCCGCGCGGGGCGCAACCGTTGCGTCCGACCTCCCGAGTCCCTGCAGGGATCGGTGCCGGCGACTATGATGTGCGCATGGTCGAGGCACTGATGATGCGGGCCGCGGTGCTGACCGAGCCGGCGCCGGTGACGTCGCGACCGCTGCGGGTCATCGACGTCCCCCGGCCCGAGCCCGGACCCGGGCAGGTGCTCGTGGCGGTGTCGGTGTGCGGGCTGTGTCGAACCGATCTGCACGTCGTCGAGGGCGAGCTCGCGCCGCGGCTGCGGCCCGTCATCCCCGGTCATCAAGTGGTGGGCGAGGTCGTCGGCGTGGGCACCGGCGTGCAGGCGCCTCCGATTGGAGCGCGGGTCGGCGTGGCATGGTTGCATCACACCTGCGGGCTGTGCCGCTTTTGCGCGAGCGGGCGCGAGAACCTGTGCGAGCGGCCGGATTTCACGGGGTGGACCGTCAACGGCGGCTTCGCCGAATACGTGGTCGCTCCGGCCGACTTCGTCCATCCGTTGCCGCCGCAGATGGCCCCCGAGCACGCGGCTCCGCTGTTGTGTGCGGGCATCATCGGCTACCGGTGCCTGCGGATGACGGGGCTGGACCTGCGCCGGGGTGGATGGCGTGGCGCTCGTTTGGGCATCTACGGGTTCGGCGCGGCGGGACACGTGGCCATCCAGATCGCGCGTGCACGCGGAGCGGAAGTCTACGTGTGCACGCGGGATCGCGACCGACATCAGGCCCTCGCCCGGGAGCTGGGGGCGGCATGGGTGGGGGGCGCCGACGAAGCTCCCCCCGTTCCGCTCGATGCATCGATCATCTTCGCGCCCGCCGGGGAGCTGGTCCCGCCGGCTCTGGCGGCGCTCGATCGCGGTGGGACACTGGTGCTGGGCGGGATCCACATGAGCACCATCCCCGCGTTCGAGTACCCGCTCCTGTACCAGGAACGGTGCGTCCGGAGTGTCGCCAACAACACGCGTGCCGACGCCCGAGAGTTCCTCGACGAGGCGGCGCGGGTCGGCGTGCGGACACACGTCCAGACCTTTCGCCTCGAGCAGGTCGACGACGCCCTGATCGCGCTCGCCTGCGACGCGGTTCGGGGCGCGGCGGTGATCGAGATCGGGTAGGCGCCCCCGGTGGTCGTCGCGACGTCCGCGTGGCGACGCGACCGGTGCGCGCCAGGCCGTGCGTGGCGGGATTTCGCGGCAAACCGTGCGCTGGCCGGGTGACGGCGGCCGGCTAGGCTCGAAGCGTAACCCCATGGAAGCCACCGACATCATGAGCAGCCAGCTCGTCACGCTCGGGCCGACCGCGACGGTACGAGATGCCATCCGACTCCTCGAGGACCTCGAGATTCGGCACCTTCCGATCATCGACGACGGGAAGCTGATCGGCATGGTGAGCGATCGCGACTTGCGCGAGTATCGGTTGCCGTTGACCGCCGAGCTCGAGGATCCCGACTACGCGTCGGAGCTCCTGGAGACACCCATCTCGCACGTGATGCAGGGGGACGTGATCTCGCTCGATTCCGGGGAGTCGCTGCGGACGGCGGTCGACCTCATGCTCGAGTACGGAGTCGGGGCGGTTCCGGTGATCGATCGCCACTCCGAGGAGCTTCTGGGCATCGTCAGTTACGTCGACGTGCTGCGTGCCGTTCGTCCGTCGCTCGACGACTGACCACGGTGGCCGGCACGACGCCACGCCCCGGCGTGTCCGTGCAGGGGGTTCCTTCTCGTCCGTGGCGCCCGGCCTTGGGGCCCCGACCGTGGTGTCGGACGTCGCGTCGACGATGGGGTATGACTCACCGACATGCGGGTCGCGATCACAGGGAGCTCCGGTTTCATCGGCGGATATCTCCAGGCCGCGCTCGCGGCACGCAACGACGAGCCGATCGCGGTCCGTCGGCAGGGACCCGCGGCTATCCGGTGGGACCCTCGCGGAGGCTTCGAGCCCGAGGACGCCCTGTCCGAGGTGGATGCCATCGTGCACCTGGCGGGCGCCAACGTCGGGCAGGGGCGCTGGACCGAAGCGCGCAAGCGGGAGATCCTCGACAGTCGCGTCAGCGGCACCCGAGCGGTCGTCGATGCGATCGACGTCGCGCGTCCGCGTCCGGCCGTGGCCGTGTTCGCCTCCGCCGTCGGCTACTACGGAGATCGCGGGGACGAGCCGCTCGACGAAACGGCCACCGCCGGGGAGGGCTTTCTGGCCGAGGTCACGGCCCGCTGGGAAGCGGAGGCACTCCGGGCTCGCGACCTCGCCCCCACGCGCGTGGCGATCCTGAGGTTCGGGGTCGTCCTCGGACGCGGCGGTGCGCTGGCCAAGATGCTGCCCGTCTTTCGGCTGGGGCTCGGTGGGCGGCTCGGTCACGGGGGCCAGTGGTTTCCGTGGGTCCACATCCAGGACGTCGTTCGAGCGATCCTCCACGTGCTCGACCACGAGGACGCCTCGGGGATCTTCAACGTCGTGTCCCCGAACCCGGTGACCAACCGCGAGCTGACCGCCTCGTTGGGCCGGGTCCTGCATCGCCCGGCCGTGATGCCCATCCCGCGCCTGGCGGTGCTCCTGGCATTCGGCCGGATGGGGCAGGAGACCGTGCTGGCCGGGCAGCGCGTGGTCCCCGACAGGCTGCCCGCCAGCGGCTTTCGGTTCGCCTTCCCGCACCTCGAGCCGGCGCTCGAAGAGATCCTCGGCCACGACCGGCCGACGTCCGCGACCGAGGCAGGGTAGCTCGGGCGGTGTCGCGGGTCGTTGCTTCATCCACGGCGAGCCCGTCCCCGTCACGGTTCGCCATCGCCGGGAGCGTCTTGTGGATCGGATGGATGGCCCTCGAAGATCCGGGCGTGGTCCAAGCGCTGGTGGGGCTGTCTCCCGCCGTCTTGCATCCGCTGGTGCTCGGACTGGCCGAGGATCGCGAGCGACTTCCCGTCGCGCTCGCACGCGGGCTGCGGTGGGTGCAGCTCCCCGCCGCGGCGGCCCTCCTTTGGGCGCTGGGACGCGGGCCGGGCCCGTCGGTCGGTCTGTGGTCCGTGCCGTGGCTGCTCGTCACGATCTGGACGGCGCTGGTCGGTCTGTCGCGTGCGCGCGCGCATGGCTTCCGACCCATCCCCGAGCTTTCGATCGACGCCGGCCTGGGGATGGTCGCGGTGGGCGGTGCCTGGGCCACGGCCTCGTGTCTGGGGCTGCGGCCGCTGGGCTTCTCGGACACCATCGTGCTCCTGACCGCGGCGCACTTCCACTACGCGGGGTTCGTGCTCCCGGTGCTCGCGGGTCTGGCCGCGCGCCGGGCCCAGCGAAGGCTGGGCGTTCTCGTCCCGTCGGGCGTGTTGGTCGGTGTTCCCCTGACCGCCATCGGCATCGCGATCGCGCCCGTCCTCGAGGCCGTGGCGGCCATCGTCGTGGCGGCGGCGGGCGTGGGGCTGGCCGTCCTCCAGATCGACGTCGCCCGCCGTTCGCCCCACCGCATCGCGTCCGCGCTCTTGGGCGTGTCCTCGCTCGCGTTGTCGTACGGGATGGTCCTGGCCGTGACGTATGCCGTCACCGAGCTGCGCGGCGCCGCCTGGCCCGGCATCCCCGAGATGGCCCAGTGGCACGGCATGGCGAACGCCCTGGGCTTCGGTCTGGTCGGCACCTGGGCGTGGACCCTCATCGAGCGTTGATCGGCAAAGGTCCGTCAACGGCGGCGTGGCGAGAAGGACAACCCGTCGGGGGTCAGGCGTACGTCGACGTCGAACGTCGCGTGGAGCAGGGCCGGATCGAAAATCGCCGATGGGGCACCGACGTAGGCGGTCTCGTTCGCCAGGCACACCGCGTGTGTCCCGTACCGACGCGCCAGCTCGAGATCGTGCAGGGCCACGACCAGCGCCCGCCCTCCCCGGGCCAGGGTGCGACACAGCTCCAAGAGATCGAGCGCGTGGCCGATGTCGAGCGCGGTGGTGGGCTCGTCGAGG
>CAZYSW010000135.1:0-12779 GCA_964650105.1 uncultured Nannocystaceae bacterium | reverse complement strand
ATCGCTCGATCGATGTCCCCCGCCTTGCCTCGCGCCAGTCGCTCCGGCAGCCCGGGATCGCTGGTGACCACCAGGTGGTTGCCCGACACCGTCGCATACACCGGCCGGTAGTCGGGGACCTCCACCACCCATCCCTTGGTCGCGGGATGCTTCTTGGGTCGCTTACCGCCGAAGTCGATCTTCGCGGCCAGGCGATCGAGCACGGCCCTGGCCTGCTCGGGATCGCCGATCTCGAGTTGCAACGAAATCCCGATCCGTTTTTGGATGTCCTCGGCGAAACCGGGCTCGCCCTCCAGCGTGACGGCACCTCCCCCCACCCCGGTCAACAGCGGCCTGAGCTCGGTATCGACGTCGACGCCGGTCGTGCTCTTGGTCGAGGAGACCAACTCCGGGTACGAGGTGCCTTCGGAACGCGCCCAGGTGTCCACCAGATCGATCAGGGTGTCCACCTCGAAGGCACCTCCCCCGACGAACAGCGGGCGCCCCGAAAGCGCCCACGAGAGCGCCGTCGGCTGGTCGTGGTTTCGCACCAGCCGAGACAAGAAGGCGTCGTTTCCGGCCGTCGATTGCCCCTCGACGATGAGCGCCCCTCCCCGCAGCTCGCCGCGAAAGCCCACGGTCCCCAGCGAGCCGAACAGCTTGCGAACGAGCTCGTGCCCGGCTTTGCGGCGGGCGGCGAGCTCCCCCGTCGGCCCCCACGTCCGTTCGTCGTGCTCGATCGCCTCGTCCACCAGCCTGCTCACGTCGAGAAAGCCGCGCAGGTCGCCGCCCGCGAACGCGCCCATGGCCTTCCTGTAGGGCGCCGACTGTCCCAGCGACCGGGCAGGGTGGATCGTGGCGACGATCTTCGCGTAGTCGGGCCCGTCGTCTTCGGCTTCTCGTGCGAAGACCAGGGCCACCACCGGGGGGCGCAGCACGATCGCTCGTTTGCCGTACTTGTCTCGCAGGAGCTCGGCGCCACCGAGGTCGGTGGGCAAGAGCTCGACCCGCTTGCGTTCGGCGATCTCCAGCACCGCGGTGCGGAACGCGGACGCATCGGACAACGTCGCGGTCACGACGAAGCTCCCGGTCTGCGGGTCGAGCAGCGCGAGCCCGATCGGTCCGTCGGGATCGATCCCGACCTTCGAGAGCGCGTCGGGGTCGGTGATGTCGACCCCGAGCGCATCGGTGAGCCCCCGAACGACCTCGTCGTACTCTTCGGGGAAGGCGGTCCGTACGGCGTCGACGTCGATCGCCTCGGTGGCGCGGCGCGGGCTGGTGGCCTCGATCCACACCAGGGTTTCGGGCGGAAGGAGGTCGATCGCGCTCGCGATCGTCTCCACGCCGTGGCCTGGATCGTCGGTCGCGTCCTTCGCGGACGCGGCGGGCCCGGTGGGCGTGGTGGAGTCGGGGCTCGGCTTGCAGCCCCCGAGGGCGGCCGCGAGGGCCACTCCGGCGAGGCGGTGTCGGCGCAACATCGGCATCGAGGGTGCTTATAGCAGGTCCGCCGACCACCCTCAGGCGCCTCGTTCACCGCCGAGATTCCGACGCAAGCGCTCGGTGGTGCGAGCGATCCTTCGAACCGCACTCTCGTCGAGCCCCTCGAAGACCTCGTCGAGGAGCTGGTTGGAGATCCGGATGAAGCGCGGCAGCGCGCGGTAGGCCTTCTTGGTGGGGCGGATCAGCATCGCTCGATGGTCGGTGGGATCGGGATCCCGCCGAACCCATCCGGCGGCCTCCAGCGCACGTACGAACCGCCCGACCGTCACCTCGGACAGGGCCATGTGCCCGGCCAACACCCGGGCCGTCAACGGTCGCCGTTCCTGAAACAGGATCATCAAAGCGTTCGCCTGCGCCGGGGTGACGTCCGACAATCCCTCCGCCTCGAACAGAACCGAAAGCCGCTGCTCGATCGCCCGCTGGATGCGGGTCAAGGCGAGGAACACATCGGCCTGCACCCGACGCAGTCGGAGCACCTCGGGGGGCAGCCCGGATCGACGTTGTGCCGGAGGTGAAGGCATCGGGGAGGTCCGGACGATCACGGCGCGTCGGCGCGCCCGCGGGCGAGGCGACTGGGCGCGCGTACGCGCCCGGCGAGCGTGCGGCCGAATCGACGAGGCGACGGCGGAGACGACACCGGTCGAATCGGCTTGCCGGAGATACTAAGCATGCTTAGTATCTCGCCGCAACGCGGGTCCCCTCCGGCGGCCCGCGCCCCCCGAGGAGGTCACCGTGCCCGACGCCTACCTGTTCGACGCCGTACGTACGCCCCGCGGCCGGGGCAAGGACACCGGGAGCCTGTACACCATCCGCCCGATCGACCTGCTCGCCCGCGTGCTCGGGGCGCTGCGCGATCGGAACCACCTCGACACGTCGCAGATCGACGACGTCGTCATCGGGTGCGTCACCCAGACCGGCGATCAAGGGGCCTGCATCGCCCGCTTCGCGGCCTTGGAGGCCGGCTACGACCTGGACGCCCCGGGCGTGACCCTCAACCGCTTCTGCGGGTCGGGACTGCAGGCCATCAACGACGCCGCGGCCATGGTCGCCTCGGGATTCTACGAGGCGGTCGTCGCCGGGGGCGTCGAGAGCATGTCCCGCGTGAAGATGGGATCGGACGGGGGCGCGATCTGGGATCCCGCGACGCAGTGGCACGTCGGCTCGGTTCCCCAGGGGATCAGCGCCGATCTCCTGGCCACCCTCCGCGGCATCACCCGCGAGCAGGCGGACGCCTTCGCGGTGGAGAGCCAAAAGCGCGCGGCGAAAGCTCGCGAAGAGGGCAAGTTCGGCAGGAGCCTGGTCCCGGTCGTCGACCAGAACGGCCTGATGGTGCTCGAGCACGACGAGTATCCTCGGCCCGAAACGACGCTCGAGAAGCTCGCCGAGCTGCAGCCCTCGTTCGAGGTGATGGGTCGCCAGTTCGGCCTCGATGCGCTCACCAAGGATCGCTACCCCGCGGTCGAGCGCATCCGTCACATCCACCACGCGGGTAACTCGTCGGGCATCGTCGACGGCGCCGCCGCAGTGCTGGTGGCCACCCAGGAGAAGGGGGAGGCCCTCGGCCTGCGCCCGCGGGCACGCATCCGTTCGGTGGCCGTGGTCGGCACCGATCCCGTGCTGATGCTGGCGGGGCCGATGCCGGCCACGCGCAAGGCCCTCCAGAAGGCAAGAATGTCGGCCGCCGACATCGACCTGTACGAGGTGAACGAGGCCTTCGCGGCCGTGCCGATCGCCTTCATGGACGAGATGGGCGTGCCGCACGACAAGGTCAACGTCCACGGGGGCGCCATCGCGTTGGGCCATCCCCTCGGCGCGACGGGAGCCATGCTCATGGGGACCCTCCTCGATGCCCTGGAGGACCGAGATCTGAGCACCGGCGTGGTGACCCTGTGCATCGGCGGTGGGATGGGCATCGCCACCGTGGTGGAGCGCGTCTGAGCGGGGCCCACAGCGACGACCAGGAGCAGAGATCATGCACGACGAGACCAGCAACAAGATGGCCGCGCTCGACCTCGACGCCGAGACCGGCATCGCGACGATCACCCTGCAGATGCCGGGGCGCGCCAACAAGATCGACGACGATTTCGGCATCACCTTGACGCAGGCGCTCGACTGGGTGGAGTCGCAACCGGGGGTCGTGGGGCTCATCCTCGCGTCGGGGCACAAGGACTTCTGCGTGGGGGCCGACATCGATCGGCTGTATCGAGAGCGGGATCCGGCGCGCCTGATGCAGCGGCTCCGCGAGCTGCACCAGCTCTACCGGCGCATCGAGACCCTCGAGTTCCCCGTCGTCGCGGCGCTCACCGGCTCGGCCATCGGCGGCGGCTACGAGCTCGCGCTCGCCTGCCACCACCGCATCGCGCTCGACGATGGTCGGATCCGGATCGGCCTGCCCGAGGTGAGCCTCGGCGTGCTGCCCGGGGCCGGCGGTACGCAGCGGCTCCCCCGTCTGGTCGGGATCCAGGCGGCCCTCGAGATCATCGTGCAGGGCAAGACGCTTCCCGCCCCCAAAGCGGCCAAGCAGGGCTTGGTCGACGCGCTGGCGCCCGATCGCGAGGCCCTGCTCGCCGCCGCCAAGGCCTTCATCGGGGCCAATCCTCGCGTCCGTCAGCCGTGGGACGCAAACAAGCCCATCCCGGGCCCCCAGCCGAACAGCCACGAGGCGCGTAGCCTGTTCATGGCCGCGTGCGGGATGCTCCGGCAGAAGACCGCCGGCGCGTTCCCTGCACCGGAGCTGGCGATCAGCGCGGTGCAGGAGGGGCTCGCATTGTCCTTCGATCGCGCGTTGGAGGTGGAGGCCCGCTTCTTCACGCAGCTTGCGGTGAGCGATCAGGCCAAGGACATGATCCGCACCCTTTGGTACCACCGCACCGCGGCCCAAAAGCACGAAGGTCTGCCCCGGACCGAGGACATCGGCATTCGAAAGGTCGCGATCCTCGGGGCCGGCATGATGGGTGCGGGGCTGGCCTTCGTGAGCGCGAGGGCCGGCTTCGACGTGGTGCTGAAGGACGTGAAGCCCGAGGCCCTCGAACGCGGTCTCGCCCACGTCCGGGAGCAGGCGGCCGCGCGCAAGCACCTCTCCAAGACCGAGCAGGACGCCATCGCGGCCCGGGTGAAGGGGACGCTCGATCCGGCCGACGTCGCGGGAGCCGATCTGGTCATCGAGGCCGTCTTCGAGGACCTCGACCTCAAGCACACCGTCACCAAGGAGCTGGAGCCCTACCTCGCCGAGCGCGGGATCTGGGCGTCGAACACGTCGGCCATTCCGATCACCGACCTCGCCGCGGTGTCGCGGCGACCGGAGTCCTTCATCGGGATGCACTTCTTCTCACCGGTCGAGAAGATGCAGCTCGTCGAGATCGTCACGCCCGACGCGACGTCCGAGGACACCCTCGCTCGATGTCTCGCCTACGCGCGCCGGATCGACAAGATCCCGATCGTGGTCGGAGACGGCTACGGGTTCTACACCACCCGCGTGTTCTCGGCCTACATCCTCGAGGGCGCGCAGCTCGTGGCCGAGGGGCACGACCCGGTGCTCGTCGAATGGGCCGCCCGCAAGGCGGGCATGGTCGTGCCACCGCTGCAGGTGTTCGACGAGGTGACCCTCACCCTGGGCGTGAAGGGGTTCGCGCAAGGACGCAAGTACGGCAAGACCCTGGACCTCCCCGGCGTGGCGCTGGTGGAGGCCATGGTCGCCGAGCACGGCCGGCCGGGTCGCTCGGGTGGTCGGGGCTTTTACGACTACGACGACAAGGGCAAGCGCCGGGGCCTGTGGCCCGGTCTGCGCGACCTCGCCCGGGCGGTGCCCGACGAAACGGGTGTCGACGTCATCGGCCGGCGGCTAATGGCCCTGCAGGCGGTCGAAGCCGTGCGCTGCGTCGCCGACGGCGTGATCAGAAACTTGCGGGACGCGGAGGTCGGAGCCATCTTCGGCCTCGGCTTCGCGCCCAACACCGGCGGTCCTCTTTCGTACGTGGATCGCCGAGGCGTCGCCGCCTTCGTGGCGGAGCTCGAGTCCTTCGCCTCCCGCTACGGCGAGCGCTACGAACCGCCCGCGCTGCTGCGCACCATGGCGGCCGAGGACGAGCGCTTCTTCGAGCCGGTATGACGGGCCTTGCGGCCGGAGAGCATCGCGACGCCCCCGCGCCGGGCGTCGGCATCGCAGGCCGGTGAAGACGCAGGCCGCGATTTCCCCACCGATGCTGCATACTCCACGACCATGCCGTTCCATCCCCCGCCGGCCCTGCCCCGCTTCATCGCGGACGAGCTGCCGCTCGCCCGGGGAAGCTACGAGCTGATGCGCGGACCCGATGCCGGCCGCGAGATCCATTTCGTCGACGAAGGCGACAAGCAGGCGCCGGCCGTCCTGATGCTGCACGGCAACCCGACTTGGAGCTATCTGTGGCGGAAGGTGATCGCGGCGCTCCCCGGGTACCGCCGGGTCGCTCCGGATCTCCTGGGGCTGGGGATGTCGAGCCGTCTCCCGCGTGTGTCCGACCACGGCATCGACCGGCACGCCGACGCCATCGCCGAACTCGTGGAGGCGCTCGACCTGCGACGGCTGGTGCTCGTGGGGCACGACTGGGGCGGACCGATCGGCGCGGGCGTGGGGGCGCGGATGCCCGAGCGGATCGCGGGGGTGGTTCTCGCCAACACGTCGGTGCTCGTTCCTCGCCACTTCCGCGCGACGGCGTTCCATCGCCTGGCTCGCATCAAAGGGCTGAGCGACGTCGTGTTCCGTGGGCTGGGCTTTCCCCAGAACGTCCTGTGGCTGGCCCAGGCGAATCGTCGTTCGATGCGCGGGGCCGACGGTCGCCCCTACCGCTGGGTGTTGCGCCGCCCGGCAGCTCGCATCGCGCCGCTGGCCATGGCGCGCATGGTCCCCGACTCCAAGGCGCACCCGAGCATGGACGCGTTGCGCCGGGGTGCAGCATGGCTGGAGTCGTTCGAGGGCCCCATGGCGCTGGTGTGGGGAACCCGTGACCCGCTCCTCGGGCGCGCCCTCGACCGCCATCGGCGCGCCTTCCCGCGCGCTCCGGTGACCCTCACCGAGGCGGGACACTTCCTCCAAGAGGAAGTCCCCGACGCCCTCGCCGCTTCGATCCGCGACGTGTGGGCCGGCGCCGGCGTGGTGGTCGCGGAGACACACCCGACCGCTTCGGATTGACATCTTGTCAATCCTGTCGGCACCCGCTCGTCGAATCATCGGGTGCTGCATGCGGCCGCGCGATGGCATTATGGTTGCACTCGGGACGGAGCCGCGCGTGACTGCCATGAACACCCAGCCGTTCGCTTCGCGAGCGTCCGCGCGCGTCCGCGGTCTGGCAGCCGTCGCCGTCCTGGTCGCGGGAGGCGGGTCGGTGGGGCTGGCCCGGCCGGCCCTGGCCGCACCGCCCACGGGCGACGTGTTCGACATCCTCTACTACGTCACCGACGAGGAGGGGAAGCGGGGTCGGCAGATGACCCAGCTCGACCTGCAGCACTTCTTCAATCGCGCCCGCTGCGAGTGTGGACAGGACGTGATGGCCCGGATCAACATCACGTCCCAGACCGGGCTGGACAATGTTCCCATCCGAATCTTCGCGGGCACCATGTGCGACACGGCCCAGATCGGGAACAACCTGCAGGCCCGCCCCTGCGTCTTGCTGGGCAGCGAGTTCACCAACAGCTTTCTAGGCAAGAACGTCTACATTTCGTTCGATCCCATCTGGCTCACCGGCGGCGTCGCCTCGGGCAGCCCACAGGACGTCGATGTCGCCGTCCCGTCGGGGAGCTGTGATTCGGGACAAGGTGGCGGAGGGATCTGGATCTGCGTCGAGAACGCGGAACAGACCGACTGTCAGCCGAACGAGTTCGTGGTTCAGGGCTCGCAGAACAGCAACGTCATGGACGGCATGGGGCAGGCCCTGGAGTTCGACTTCTCGGCTCCCTTCGTGTCGGCCACCAACTTCCGGGTTGCCGCTGGCGACGGGGCCATCGTGGTGAGCTGGGACGGCGGCGCCACGCAGGACGTGAACGGGTACCGCGTGCTGTGTGCGGACGCCGACGACAACCCGGTGCCGGGCAAGGGCATCGAGCTGTCGTCGATCACCGACCAGAATCTCGGTCACATCTATTTCACGGCCCAAAACCTCTGCCCCGACGGCCCGTTCGGCGAGGGGGACGATGCGGCCGGAGACGACAGCGGGACGACCGGGGATGCGGGCCTGGGCACACCGTGGGAGATGGCCACCACCGGCACGACCGGAGCCGAACCGGGCGATTGCTGCAGCCCCGGCACCGACCCCGGATGCAACCAGGGCGGGTGCCAGGTCGCCGTGTGCGCCGAGGATCCCGAGTGCTGCAGCGTGGTGTGGGACGCGGGCTGTGCCGACCGGGCCGCGACGCTGTGCGACGTGTGCATGGGCGGGACGACGGGAGACACCGACGACACGGGCGGTGGCGCCACGTCCCTGACCGGAGGCACGGCGACCGGGGGCGACCCCGGCGGTGTCGATCTCCCTTCCACCGGCATCGAGAGCCTCGACTGGGCCTACGTGTGCAGCGGGCACCTCGCGTTCAACGCCGAGAGCGCGCGCATCGACGGCCTCGAGAACGGACGAGAGTATCGAATCCTGGTGGTCGCCTACGACCGCGCCGGCAATCCGATCGCGGCCTCGGACGTGCTCACCGCGGTTCCTCAGGAGACGACCGACCTGTGGGAGCTGTGCTCGGGAGACGTCTGCGGCGAGGGCGGCTTTTGTGCGTGCAGCACCGATGCCCGGCCCCCCGGTGCGCTCGGCCTACTCGGGCTGGGCCTGCTGGGTCTCGTGCGTCGGTCGGGACGACGACGGAGGCCCCGGTGATCGAGGCGCTGCCGTTCGCGCTGGCGATGGCGGTTCAACCACCGGCCGATCTCCCGCCGCCGCCGCCCGACGACGATGCGGCCGTTGACGTGGAGGTCGACCTGCCCGAGGACGTCGAGCCGGTCGACGGCGAGGATCCTCCGCCTCCACCCCCGACGTTCGAGACCCTCCCCCCGCCGAGCGTCGCCGCCGATGGCCCCGCCAGGCCCCCTCCCAGCAAGGAAGCGATCGCGCGCGACAGCGAGCTGCAGCTCGACCGACCCCGAGAGAAGCGACGCGACCGATGGAAGCGCCCCGGCTCTCCGCAACGGTTCGCCTTCGAGTTCAAGATCGGCCCCTACTTGCCGGACGTCGACACCAACTACCGTGGCCCGGGTCTGGGTCCCTACGCCCAGATCTTCGGCCGCACCGACGCGACCGGTGCAGCCACGCGGGCGCCCAAGGTCGGCGTGTTGCCGGTGCTCGGGTTCGAGTGGCAGTTCGTCTACCTCGCCGGACCGCTCGCGCTCGGGACGGAGATCGGGTTCTTCCGCGACACCGCCAAAGCGCTCTTGACCAATCCCGACCCCGGCGAGAACTTGCGCAGCCAGGCCGACAAGGTCGCCTTCAACATGATCCCGGTGTCGCTGCTGGCCATCTATCGCTTCGAGCTGCCCGCCGATCGCTTCCGCGTCCCGCTGGTTCCGTACGTCAAGGCGGGCCCCAACTACACCTTCTGGTGGACCACCGACGGCAGCGGCGACATCGCGGTGGACGACGCGGGACGCAAGGGCGTGGGCGGGGTCTGGGGCTGGCAGGTGAACCTCGGCGCCATGCTACGCCTCGATTTCATCGAGCCAGGCACCGCCAAGAAACTCGACCAGGCCACCGGCATCAATCACACCTACCTGTTCGGCGAGTTCATGGTCTCCCGGATCGACAACTTCGGCGTCGGCAATTCGATCCAACTGGGCGACATCACCGGCCTGGTCGGTCTGGCCATCGAGTTCTGACGCGCGAGCGCCACGAAGGGGCTCAGTCGTAGGTCTCCTTGCCGATGGTGCCCAAGAGCTCGCCGGCGTCGGCGCTGAAGACCTCGAGCGAGCTGGTGCGAACGACGAACACGTGATCGGCGGTGGCTTTGATGCCGTTGATGCTGTCGACGGCGAAGATGGGGCGCAGGTCGGTGTGCCACAGGCGTGCGCCCGATTCGGCGTCGAAGGCCGTCGCGTGCCAGAAATCGGAACCGCTGCCGTAGACCGTGAAGAAGCGTCCACCGTGCAGCGCCGCGTGTTCGGCGGAGCCGGGCCGCACCTGGCCCGGATCGATGGCGGCGATCTCCTGCTTGTAGCGGACCGCCTTGGTGCCCGGATCGAAACCCGCCATCATGGGGAAGGCGGTCCCCGTCTCCTTCACTCCGAACACGACTCCGGCGTCGCCTTCGACGAAGGCGACCTCGGGCCGCAGGCCCTCGACCTGCGGCGCCTCCTCGGTCGCGATCACGTTGTCCACGCCGGGCGTCCACTCGTGCCACATCCGGGCCCGGCCCTGGTCGGGACACCACTCGGGTCGCGGCGCCTCGCTCATGGTCATGGCCTCGAGATCCACGAGGTGGGTCCGAGCATCGACCTGCTCGATCCAGACCAGGCTCTTGCCCTGCTCGGGCGGGGCGGCGCACACGCTCGCCACTCGGTCGGTCAGCGCCAGGGATTTCAGCTCGGCTCCGGTCTCGAGATCGTGAATGTGAAGCGACGGCTCGGCGTCGCTCACCACCAATCGAGACCCCGAGGCGCCGAAGTGCACCGCCTGGTACGCGTTCGTGTAGGTGCCCAACGGACCGATCCGCCACAGGCGGTTCACACTGCGTGCGTCGTAGGCGTCGACGAAGAGCTCGTCCCCGGCCATGACCTTGCGCGTGCGACAAAGCAGAGCCGGTTTCCCGCCGATCTCGACCGGCTGCGGAAGACCGCCGGCCCGATCGTAGAGGAGGTGCTCGGTGCTTTCGACGACCTGACCCAATCCCGGAACGCCCGACAACCCGGGGATCTCGGCCAGCACGCCGCTGAAGAACAGCCCCAATCCGACCGGCACCAAGGTGACGATCACGACGAACACCGCCGACACCCCGGCGCAGCCCCGTCGGGCAGTGGCGAGGTGGGGACCTTCGGGCGAGGGGCCGTAGATCGAAGGCGGCGGGGCCGGCCGCACGGGCTGCGGGTTCGGCTGCCGCCGGAGCTCGTCCGCGATCATCTGGGCGAGTTGCCGGGGGTCGATGGCCTGCCCCGCCAACGTCCTGGCCCCCCGAGCCTGCGCGGCCTGGAACGACGCCCCGCAGTACTCGCACGACACCTGCCCCCTGGGATCCTTGGGGGGCAGATGAGCACCGCACTTCGGGCAATCAAGGCTGAGCATCTGCATGGCCCCAAAGCATAGAGGATCCCCGCGGGAGACTCGGTCGATCAGAAGGCCGGCGCGGCCCCGGAACCGCACCACGACTTGGTTTTCCGGGCACTTGCTCTCTCACGGCGGCTCGCCGACGCGGCCCGCAATCGAGAGCCTTTGTGCGGGACCGCACGCGGCAAGGGGCCCAACGCCTGCCGACCCGAGCCTGTCGCCGCCTCACGCATCGGGGAAGCGTGCGCGGACGAAGGTCCAGGTGACCACCTTGGCGTGCCCCGCCTCGACGCCCTCGATGCGTGCGTGCAGCACGTTGCCGTCGCGCCGATAGACGATGCGGCGGGGGAAGTCGTGCTCGGGGTTCTCGAACACCGCCTCGTGCTCGCCCCCGGCGACCAGACGAAAGCGGGTCGGCGGTCGCCCCATCGGGCTCGCCACCAACACGATGCCCTCGGGCGTGTGCTCGATCCTCAGGTGCTCGAAGAAGACGGTCCGCGCCCCCACCACGGTTCGGTTCATGCCCAGCATCGTGCCGCCCGAGGGCTGGGTCCAGTGCTCCTCGACCCGGGCGCCCTCCACCAGGCCGACCCAGTGCCCGGCGAGCCACGACAGCGGCTCGAGGTCGGGGTCGTCCGGCCGCAGCGTCACGATCTCGGGCTGGCCACGCGACGCGCATGCGGACGTCGCCAACATCGTCCACCCGGCGGCCAGGACCGCAGCACGCAGGACGCGGATCATCGGATGCGGCCCATCAGCGCCAGATCGATCTGACGCCGACCGATGTTGACGTCGATGATCTCCACGATGACCCGGTCGCCGAGGGTGACCGCCGTCCCGGTCTTGCTCCCGATCATCCTGGCGCCCATCTCGTCGAGTTCGTAGGTCTCCCGGGTGTCCTTCTCCAAGAGATTGCGCCTGATCATGCCGTCGACGGGGGGCTCGTCGAGGGTCACGAACACGCCCCCGTGCGACAGACCCGAGACGGTGCCCTCGAACCGGTCTCCGATACGGTCCCGCATGTGCATGGCGGCGAACAAGGCCTTGGCGTCGCGTTCGGCCTGGACCGTCGCGCGCTCCCGAGCGCTGGACACCGTGGCCCAATGGGTGGCGTCGCGCAGCGCCGGCATCTTGGGCACCGGCGCCGGCCCGGCCTCGCCCCGCTTGCGCTTGATGAACGCCTTGAGCGCGCGGTGGGTGACCAGGTCGGGGTACCGCCGGATGGGGCTCGTGAAGTGGACGTACGCCCCGCTGGCCAGCGCGAAGTGTCCCAGGTTGTGGGTGGAGTACTCGGCCTGGGCCAACGTCCGCAGCAGCAGCGCGTGCAGGGCGGCCTTGCGAGGGTGCTTGTCGATCTTCCGCAAGAAGGCCTGAAACCCCTTGGGCGTCTGCAGCTTCTCCGGTTCCACGTCCACGCCCAGCAGGTCGGCGACGGCCGCGAAGCGTTCGACCCGCTCCTCGTCGGGGCGGTCGTGGACCCGGTACACCACCGGCAGCCGGTTCTTGACCGCCAGCCGGGCGACCGCCTCGTTGGCCGCGACCATGTACTCCTCGATGAGGTCGTAGGCCTTGGCCATCTCCGGCGTCGCTCGAGAGTGGGCGATCTCCCGGATCCGCTCCCGGTCGTCCTCGTCGAGCCGCACCTTGATCTCCGGGAGCTCGAGCTCGATCGACCCCCGTCGGCGACGCGCGTCGCGAAGGCGGTCCGCCCCGTGACGCAGCTCGAGGATCCGTTTGCGGACCACCGGAGGCAGTTTGCCCTTCTTGGCGAGCTCGGCGGCGACCTGATCGTAGGTCAGGCGGGCGCGGGATCGAATGATCGCCGCGCGCACCTCGGCGTCACCGCTCACCCGCCCCCGAGGGTCGACGTCGAAGCTGACCACCATGGCACAGCGGTCCTTCTTCGGGACCAGCGAGCAGATCCCCGCGCTCAGCTCCTCCGGGAGCATCGGGATGGCCCGATCGGGCAAGTACGTCGAGAAGCAACGCCGCGCGGCCTCCTCGTCGAACACGTCGCCCTCGCGCACGTAGTGCGAGACATCGGCCACCGCGACGTGGACTCGCAGGACCGACCTGTGCAGG
>CAZYSW010000134.1:0-12790 GCA_964650105.1 uncultured Nannocystaceae bacterium | reverse complement strand
TCAAGAAGCGAGAGCGCTTCGGCGTCTTGAGCGACGAGCGCATCGAGGGCGGTTGTAGCCCATGCGACGTTACCCACATCAAGCAGGCGCGATGCTGCTCACCACACTCCTGGTTCTTGCGTGCAGACATGACATTACCTGGTACCTGCTCCAGGATCCGGATCGAAAGCTAGCAGCCCGTGGTGAAAGTCGATCCGCATAGCCGAGCGCGACCGCGGCAACCACGCTGGCGGCAACCACGCGGAAGAAAGTCGGTCGACGGGATCTCCGCCTGTACGAGTTCGAACGCGAGGCGTAGGAGCAAGCCCGTGTTCGACGCGATCCTCGAGTGGTGCCAGCCCTTCGAGCCGCCCAGCTCTCCACTCGGAGAAGCGATCAGGGACTTCATCAACCCTCACGAAGCCCTCGGTCGGTTCCTCGAGAACGGCGCGATCCCGATCGACGACACGCTCGTCGAGCGCCAACACATCCGCGTCGCCCTCACGCGCAAGGCGCATCCGTTCGTGGGCTCGGAGCCCGGTGGCGATCATGAAGCGGTCATCTACACGCTGCCGAGCTGCTGCGCGCTCGACGACGTCGACCCCGAAGAGTATCTCGCCGACGTCCTGCCTCGCCTCGCACGCGGTGGCGTCACGAAAGCGATGGCACGCGAACTGCTGCCCCATCGCTGGAAGGTCGCCCGGGCCGGGCGCCCGTCCCCGGCCTGACCAACGCACCCTCGAGAATGCAGAACCGCCCTTCGCGGTCCCCCAACGGGCGATCACGACGGTTCCGCAGGGGGCGGTCTGGCGGCTGTCACCTCGAGGGTGCAGAACCGCCCTTCGAGGTCCCCCAACGGGCGGTCGCGGCGGTTCTGCAGGGGGGCGGTCTGGCAACGGTCACGAGCTTGGTGTCTCGAAGGCGGCCGTGTCGCAGGCGAAGAAGCGGGTCCTCCGACGCCTTCTCAACGATCGGAGATTCGGTCAACCCTGGTGCATGAGCCGTCGCGAAGGTCGATCGAGAAGGGTCTCCGTTGATCGGCCTTCTTCTCGTCGCACCAGACCCTCGGCGGTGGGGGCTACTTCTTCCGGGTGACCTTGCGGGCGGCTTTGCGGGCCACGCCGCGGACCTTGCGGGCCACCTTTTCGACCACGCCGGCCGACCCGCGGGTCGTCGATTTCGCGGGCTTGCTCGCGCGCGTCTTGGTCGCCTTGGCGCTCCGCGGCGTCGCCGTTCGCTTCGGCGTCTCGGCGGCACGCGCCCGGGTCTGCGCGCGTCGTTCGGTCTTCCGCGCGGCCCCCTCGACGGCCCGCTCGGCCTTTCGCGTGACGTTCTTGGTCCCCCGCTCGACCTTGCGAGCCGCCTTTTCGGTCCCCTGCTCGACCCCGCGTGCCGCCTTCTCGGTGGCTCGCTCGGTCTTCCGAGCACCCTTTTGGGCCGTGCTCTTCGTCGTGGATGGTTTGGGCGCCATCTGCGTCCTCCCTTCGAATTGCAACCTAGTGCGCGACGCGGAAGGTGCGATCGTCGGAGGGGGAAAAAATGCCCGGGTGCCGAGCGCCCCCCGTCCCAGCGCGGGGGGCTTGGCCGCGATGCGGCGTTCAGACTCGACGTTCGCCCGCTTCGACGCCCGGCGACACCGTCCCCGACGCCTCGAGCTGCGTCGCTCGGCGCTCGACGTGTCACGAAACGCACCCTCGGCTCGCCTGGCCAGGATCGCCGCCGACGGCGTGCTCGAACCTCGAAGCCGCGACCGTCGAGTCAGAAGCGATACTCGACGATGAGCGGCAGGATCTCGATCCCGAGCAAGAACTCCGCTTCCTTGTCCTCGGGCTGCGATGGGGGCTTGTCGGTGTGGATCAAAAATCCCAGCGGCAAGTTCAGATCGAAGCCGATCCCGAGCTGCTCGAGCAAGAACAGGCGTAGGCCGCCGCCGGGCCGCAGGTTCAAGGTCCACGACTTGGTGCGCGACTGCTCGCGGTCACCGCCGATTCGAGGGAGCGCCCACCAGGAAAACCCGACGGCGCCTCGGACGATGGGCACCAGGTAGGGATGCTCCCGTAGATAGAACTTGTGCGCGTACCCGCCGTACAGGTCGAACCCCACGACGCCGCCCGGCTCGCATGCGCCCATCGGGATGCTGCCGTCGGGGTTTTCGAGACCGCAGCGATCCATGCGGAAGTTTCTCCAGCTCGCACGATCGGCCACCAAGCCCACGCCGAAGAAGATCCAGTGCGCCCGCCGGATCTGCCGATCGTATTGGAACGCGAAGCGAGCCCGCGGCAGGTACTTCACGATGCCGATCTGCACGGGGGCCAAAAAGGAGAGCGCGTTGCCGGCGACCACCATCTCCGGGAACTCGAAATCCGACGCCGACGAGGATCCGCTCGCGCCTTTTTGGGTGCTGATCTGTCCGCTGGCGGAGCCTCCGCTGGGCGCAGCGCGCGCAACCGGCGTGAGCACCAGGGCCGCGAAGAGGAACGCGAGGGTGAGCAGGACTCGGTGGGCGAGCATCGCTGGCTCCTCTGAGGGTGGACCGAACGTCCGGCGGACCGCGCAGCCCGCCGGCGCGGCCATGCTAGTCCGCTCCAAGCCAAACGCCTAGCCGGCCGCAGAAATACGGGTGTCGCTCTCTCCAGCACCGCCGTGCGCCCCCGACGGTGGCTCCCGTCGAGCTGCGACGGCACCATCGCTCGGGCCGACCGCCGACGCCGAGGGTCCACGACGGGTCGGACCACGCCGGATCGGACGGCGCGGTCGCGCGAAGCCCCACGGCCCAGGGCCGTCGAACCGGGGGCGGGATGCGGCGGGGCGGGCTCGATCCTACGCGCGAGTCGCCGACCGGCGACGGCTCCGCGGCACGAAGGCCCGCGCCGCGCCTCGGTCGAGATCGGACGTCGTCCGAGCGGACGCTCTTGCGCACGGTGACCTGCGTGAGTCGGCGCGCGACGTGCAAAGCACCGTGGGCACAGCCCGCGGCAGGCGCCTGTGGTACCTCCTCGGGCATGGCCGACGACGGCACGCCCTACATCCTGTCGATCGATCACCTCCTCACCGAAGACGAGCGCCTCACGTGGAGCTCGTCCCGCGAATTCGGCGAGAAGATGATCGCCCCCGTCATCGAGCAGCACTACGAAAACGCCACCTTTCCTCGGGAGCTCATCCCGGAGTTCGCCAAGATGGGGTTCCTCGGCGCCCCGCTCGAGGGCTACGGCTGTGCGGGGATGAACCCCGTCGCCTACGGGCTCACCATGCTCGAGCTCGAGCGGCAAGACAGCGGCATCCGCTCCTTCTGCTCGGTGCAGACCGCTCTGGTCATGTGGCCCATCTTCACCTACGGCACCGAGGAGCAGCGGCAGCGTTGGCTCCCGGGAATGGCCAAGGGCGAGTTCGTGGGTTGCTTCGGCCTCACCGAGCCCAACGCCGGCAGCGATCCCGCCTCCATGCGCACGCATGCCAAGCAGCAGGGCCCCGGCGGAGACTTCGTCCTCAACGGCCAGAAGTTCTGGATCACCAACAGCCCCATCGCCGACTGTTGCGTGGTCTGGGCCAAGACGCTCGAGCACGGAAGCGAGACCCCGGTCATTCGCGGCTTCCTCGTCGAGCGGGGGACCAAGGGGCTGTCCACGCCCGAGACGCACGGCAAGCTCAGCATGCGCGCCTCGGTCACCGGGGAGATCGTGCTCGACGACGTGCGCGTGCCCAAGGAGAACATGCTGCCCGGCGTCACCGGCCTCAAGGGTCCACTCGGCTGCCTCACCCAGGCTCGCTACGGCATCGGATGGGGTGTGCTGGGCGCGGCGATGGACGTCTACGAGCGCGCCCGTCGTTACACCAAGGAGCGCATCCAGTTCGGTCGGCCGCTGGCGTCGTTCCAGCTCACCCAACAAAAGCTCGTCGAGCTGCACAACGAGATCGGCAAGGGTCTGCTCCTCGCCCTGCACTTCGGGCGCCTCAAGCAAGAGGGCAAGCTGACGCCCGTGCAGGTCTCCTATCTCAAGCGGGACAATGTCCGCATGGCCCTGCAAGCCGCTCGCACCGCCCGCTCCATGCTCGGAGGGAACGGCATCATGGGCGAGTTCGGGATCATGCGACACTTGTGCAACCTGGAGACCGTGTTCACCTACGAAGGCACGCACGAGGTTCACACGCTGGCCATCGGTCGGGCGCTGACGGGCCACAACGCGTTCGGCTGAGCAGGTACGCGCTCGGAGGCGGTGGAGAGATCGCGTCCGATCTCCGGTCGGGTGACAACGCCGTCGGCGGTGCCGCTGGCGAGGCGGAAGACCCGAAGGGACATCGGGGCATCGTTCGCGCGTCGGGCAACGCAGCCAGCGTCGGTGGGGAGGGTGTCATCGCCTCGCAGGACGTTCGGATCCCCCGCTCGGTCGCCGAGGACCATCCGGCTCCCCCTCCCGCGCCCGCCGAGCCGGTCAGCGCAACACCCGCTCCTTGGTGCCACCGGCCGGCCCCAGGCGGGACGCGATCGCATCCGCCCTCGGGCCCTCGGTCGCCGCGCGTGCCATAATCGGATAGGCTCTCGGTCCTCTCCCGTGGTGCACCCGGTCCAAAGCGTCATCGAGTCGCTTTACGCCGCAGGCCGCTGCCCTCGACTGCACGTGAATGCGATGTTCGAAGGCGTCGTGTGCCCCGATTTCATCCGCGAGCAGTGGCGCGAGCGCCTCATCATCGACCTCGATCCCAGCTACCCGCTCGACCTGACCTTCGACGACGACGCGCTCGGCGCGGACCTGTCCTTCGGCGGCTACGTCACCCGCTGCAAGTTCCCCTACGCCGCGGTCTACGTGGTCGCCGACCGCAGCACGGGACGCGGCATCGTCCTCGACCAGAACATGCCCGAATCGGTCAAGCGCACCCGCTACGGCAAGGCCAGCCCCCCCGGCGCCCAGGCCAAGCCGGCCCTCCGCTCGGTGGGATTCAGCGAGCCGGCGACCGGTGACGGCCCCCCCGCCCAACCCGCGTCCACCGACGAAGCGCAGGTCCAAAAGCGTCGGGCCGCCTTCAAGGTGATCGACGGCGGCTCGTGAAGCACCCATGAGAATCGCCTCGGTAGTGATCCTCGTCCTGACCGCGACGATCTTCTCGTTTTGGTTCTTCTTCGTCCGCGCGCCGGGCCCCGTGACGGTGTGCGATCACATCATGCGCGTGACGCTGGCCGAAGCCGAGGCCCAGAATCTGTCGCCCGACACGCAGGATGCGCTCGTCGAGCGCCTCCGCGAGGGGTGCATCCAGCACAAGCTCGACAAGATCCAGCTCCGTGGGCGCATCGCGTACGCCGAGTACGCCCGCTGCGTGATGTCCAAGAACACGCGCGCGGAGATCGACCGCTGTTGAGGTGCGATGTCGGGGCCCCGTCCGTTTGGGGCCACGCCCGTCCGCGCAGCCTCAACGGGCGATGGCGTGGGGGAACGGGTCGGGATGGTGTTGGACGGCGCCCCCGACCGGCACGCCACGGGCGGCCAGGCCCTGGAGGCTGTCGTAGTAGATCGCGAACACCACGTCGGGTTTGCGGGGGCGCTTGCGCTTGAACTCCACCTCGTGCACCGGCGAGAGCTGCGTCTCCCCGTACTCGGTTCCGAGCTCGTTTCGCGGGACCGGAGGCGGTGCGAAGCCCTCGGCGGCGGACTTGCTCGCCGGCGCGGACCGTCCGGCGTCGGCGTCGGCCACGGGCGCCGGTTCGGCTGCGGGCGCCTGGGCCTCGGCCGCGCGCGGGGCCCCATCGTCTCGCGCGTCGCCGACGGCACGCGCGGTGCCCTGCGGTGACGGGCTGCCCGGGAAGGCGTCCGGGCCGGGCGCCGCCGGACCGGCCGCGAACGCCACGTTCTTGCGGCTGCGCGAGGCCCTCTCCTCGAAGACCGCCACGCCGATCACCCCGACGTGCTGCGGTGTGCCACGCAACGCCGAGTAGCTGTGCTCGATCCCCGAGAACCGGAAGGCCGCCACGTGCTGCAGCGACTGGCGGAAACCATCCACCCGGATCGACTCGAAGGGGCCGAGCACGTAGCCGCGCTGCTTCTTGAAGTTCGCGAGCTCGCCCGAGATGACGTCGCGGCCATCGACCGAGAGCACCACCTCGACGCGTCCAGCGGTGTGGTTGGTGATCCGCAGATCGTAGCGGGCCCCGTCTTCGCCGGCGACGAACGTGTCGCCCTGATGGAAGAAGGTCGGCAAGGCGACCCCGTCGGGGCTCTCGACCGCCACCGAGACGGGGCTGTGCGCCTGCGGCGCGGAGCCGGACGTGCCGAAGGCGGCCTCGCGCGACGTGGAGGCACACGCCGGGGCGAAGGCGAGCATCGAGGTCGACAAAACGAAGGCAGAAAGGCGCATCGAAGGACTCCGGCAGCGTGTCGTCGGTCCCCGAACGCCGCTGGCCGCGAACACCTTACGCGAACCGTTCGGGACGCGTCACCCGGGGGCGCGGACGCCTGGTGGCGCGAGGGCGTCCACCCGTGGCAAAAGCTCCGACATGGCGCAATGGCTGGAGCGGCGGGGCTACACCCTGCGCCTACCTCGGGCCGCGGACGCGGAAGGTGATACCCAGTTCGTCCGGTTGTCGCTGGTCGAGCGACTCGGGTTGGTGTCCGGTCTGTTCAACGTGCGCGAGGCGAGGGCCGAGCCCGATCGGGCGGGCCGAGGCGTGCAGCCGGTGGCCGGCGGTCGGGCGCTCTCTTGGCGTCCGCTTCGACGCGCCGAGGCGGAGCGACTGCTCGAGGCGCGTCTCGACACCCTGCAGGCGATGGGCTACGGGCTCGTCGGGACCGCGGTCGGACAACGGGGGCGGTGGGACTGGTTGTACGAGCTGGTCCATCGACGGCTGACGCACGCCGAGTCGCCGGACCCCCCCGCGGCCACGCCCGATCGCGGCGATGCGCTGCGCGACGCCCTCACGCGGATCGGGCTGTCGCCCGACGCGGTGATCGAGGGTGTCGCCGCGGTCCTGGGTCTGACTCCGGATGCGTTCGCCGAGCCACACCCCGAGTCGGTCCGCCGCGTGCACGCCGACGAGCTCGCCGTTGTCCTCCCGTTCCTGCTTCGGCATGACCACGCGCAGATCCGGGCCATCGGGGAGCGATGGCTGCGATGCCCCACGCTTCCGTACGCCCTGCCGGGCCCGCTGCTCGTCCAGTGGCTCGAGGTCGACCCGAAGGTGGCACGAACCCTCGGCGAACGTCTCCCCGACGAAGGGCTCGCGATGCTCGGGCCCGAGGCACTGTCGAGGCTCGCCCGCACCGGTGCCACCGACAGCGTCCGTGACGGTGCTCGTGCCTGGCTCGGTCGACTCGGCTGACCCCGATCCGCTACCCTGCGCACGACGTGCTCGGCTCCACCGTTCGCCTCGTCGGCTTCGCGCTCTCGGCGGCGCTCTCCATCGCGGTGCCGGCGTGCAAGTCGAGCGTGCCACCCGGCGGCGCCGGTCAGGCCACGGCGATGGGGGACTGGAACGCCTGGCGCGACCTGATTCCGCTTCGCGAGGTCGCCGAGAATCATGCGCCTCCACCGGCGGCCAAGGCCATCGCCGAGGCCTCCGATCTGCTGCGCCAGGGCAAGGCCAAGAGCGCCGACCGTCGCCTGGCCGCGGCTTCGGACGGCGCCGGCCGCCACTGGATCTCGGTCGCACGGGCCGACCTCGCCGCGCTTCACTTCACCGTCTGCGTACGCGGCATCGCGTGGCGGCTGTCCGACGAGGAGCAGCCGAGCTCCACCGAGCGCCGCTCGGACTACTCGGAGGACGCCCGCATCGAACCGGGCGACGTCTCGGTCGAAGCGACGCTGACCAACCTCGACCCCGCCCTGCAGTCGGGGATCCCCGCGCTCGTCACCCAGGCCCGCATCGCGCGGGCCCGCGTCACCGCGTTCGCCCAGCGTTGTGCGGCCAATCCGGACGTCGCCGAGATGGCGCGACAGACCCTGGAGTCGGACCTGGCCACGCTCGCGGCCGAGGGCCATCTGACCCCCGATCTGTCGTATTTGTGGGCGGGCGTGCAGATGCAGAAGTTCTCCGGCAGCGCGGCGCGACCGTTCTTGCTGCAGGCCCGCGACGGGGGCTTCGACCATCCGGCGGTCGACTTCATGCTGGCCGTCATCGCGTTGGAGGAACGCGACCTCGACCGCGCCGAGGCGCTGGCCTTGGAGGCCAAGGCCGATTACGAGCACCTCGGCGACACGATGAACGTCGCCGAGGCCTACTTCGTCCTGGGCGAGATCGCCCGCGCCCGCGAGGACGCCAAGACCGCGCGCAAGCACTACGCGGCGGCCGTCAAGGCGTCGGTGATCCACATTCCGGCCCTCCTCGCGCTCACCACCCTCACCCGGGACGAAAAGGGCGAGCTCGCGGCCATGGAATATCTCCACGCGCGGTTGCCCCAGCTCATGGGCGAGCAACCCCTCGACGCTCAACGAGCGCGAGACGCCGCTTCCAACCTCGAAGCGCTGGTCATCCTCGCCACCGACCCCCACATCGCCCAGATCAGCCGCGACGCGCTGCTGCACCGCATCGACACCGAACCGGACCCGATGCATCGCGGCCTGCGATACTTCTACGCCGCCACCCTCGACGTGCGCCTTCGCGAATACGAAGTCGCCCACGGCCACGGCGTCCTGGCCAAGGAGGAGTTCGCCGAGAGCGAGGTCCCCTCCCCGATCGACGTCGAGTCCTTTTTGTCCAAGCTCCGCTCGGCAGGCTGATCCCCGCCGGCCACGATCGCGCCCCGCGTTGGTCGACGCGGCGCAGCCCCTCGACCTGCTTGCGTACGCCGGTCAGAAGATCCCGGCCAGCGCCGCCTCGGGGAGCATGTCCAGCGACTCGGCGAGCTGAGCCTCCAGCATCCCGGCGAGCTTGGTCTTCTCGGCCTCGATCCGGTTCTCGTCGGCGTTCCCCTCGGCGATGCAGTCGAACTCCCAGCGGGCCCGCTCGATCTTCACCGCCGTCGCCGGGAGATACGACAAAAGGGGCCAGACGTAGCGCTCGAGCGCGTGCTCGGGCGTGTCCGACAGGCGCCAGCGATTGCTCAGCATGAAGCGGTCCTGCCCTTCGATGGCCGCCGACAGGCGTACGCCGAGGTAGCCCATCACCACCGTGCGCGCTTCCAGCAGGCGCGGCATCACCCCGAAGGCATTGAGCCGCTCCAGTCGATCGGCGGGCGGGTAGCGCTCGTCGCCCCGGCGGAACGCCAGCCAGGACATGAACTCGTGGCTGTGCCGCCACACCAGGCGGTGCGACTCGATCTGCGCGACCATTTTCAGCAGCCGGCTGCCATGGCGCGACGTCAGCTCGTTGCTCACGTCGGTCATCTGCTCGCGGAGCTCGCGATCGAAGCGCGACAACGACGCTCCGCTGTGGTGCTCGTCGAGGACCGTCAGCGCCAAAGCCGTGCCCAGCCCCACGTGCCCGGCGAGTTGGACCTGGAGCTGAACCACCTGCTCGTACAGCCCCGGCATGACCAGGGCCGCCCGTTGCGGGTCGAGGTCGCCGACCTGCTCGAGGGACTCCTGCTTGAGCTTGGTGAGACTGTTGCGCAGCTCGAAGACGTCCGCGTCCAGGTCTGGCGTGCGGACTTGAGCGAGGAACGTCTCCCGGGCAGTCGCCATTTGGCGTGAGATTATGCGGGTTTGGCCCTCGCTGTCACGGGCCGACGGGCACTTGGCGCCGCCGCGCCACCGGACACGCGTCATCGGTGCTCACGACCGTCGGTCGCCCTCGCGCCGGACCGCCACGGCGCGATGCGTGCAAGACGCGAAGACGGGGGCGCGTTCGGCCGCCGCCACCGCGTCCAGACCCAATCCTCCTACAGTGCGTTCGTGCCCGTCCGCGTCGCCCGGGGGGCTGGCCCCGCGACCCTGCATCGGGTTTTCACCCCCCTGGCGGCGACTTCATGCTCGAGGGGGGAGCCCCCGCGCCGTCCACCCTTCCACGCCCGTCGGGCGCCCATCGAATGTTTCGTGAGATCCGCGGCGCGAGGGCGTCCGACTGAAACCGTCCTTCGACTGGAGGGCCTCCGCCCATGACCGCCCGCTCGCTTCGTTGGTGTTTCGTCGTCCTCGGCACGCTCGCGACGGCGTGCTCCAATTCGCCCGAAGACGACGGCACGTCGAGCCGAACGCCGAGCCCCGAGGCGAGCGAGGTGCCCGCCGCCGGCGTCCGCGTCCGCGCCGTGACCGGGCCGGGCGGGCTGCGCTCGGACGGGCTTCCCGAGGGCGCGTTCTTGGGCCCGGGCGCGACCGTCGACGCCGGCCGGCGCGTGGAAACCCCCAAGGGCACCCTGGCGGAGCTCGAGCTGCCGGGGGGCACCGCGTTGCGCCTACAGGAAGGCACCGCGGTTCGGATCCCGGCGACCGCGGGTGACAAGCCGGTGCTCGAGCGCGGCGAGGTGGTCGTCCTCGTCGGCCGCGAAGCGACCGAGCCCGTCGAGATCGCGACCGGAGACGAGACGGTACGGATCGATCGCGGCGAGGTGCAGGTCCGCCGCGACGAGCACCAGCGTCACGTCGCGGTGGTGTACGGGCACGCGGTGCTGGACACGGGTACCCGAGCCGTCGACCTCCAGGCCGGCGAGAGCATCGACGCGCCTTTGCCCGACGCGTCCGAGCCCACGCCCTCGCTGAGCCTGCGCCCGCTCGAGGAGACGGCGTGGGCGCGCACCTTCGATCGGGCGGCGACCATGGCCGTCGAGGTCCCGCGCGGCGTGGGCAGCCTCACCGCGCGCGTGCCGGGTAGCCACGCCGAGTCGCAACGGCTGCGACTGGTCGATCAACGCGTCGACGTCACGATCAGCGGCCGGGTCGCGCACACCGAGGTCGAGCAGGCGTTCGCCAACGATCGTTCGGTGACCCTCGAGGGCATCTATCGCTTCCCCCTGCCGGGGGACAGCACCATCTCGGGGCTGGGGCTTTTGGTGGGCAACACCTGGATGCGCGGCGAGGTGGTGGAGAAGCAGCGCGCCCGGGCCATCTTCCAGCAGATCGTCGACGCCACCGTCCCCCGCGATCCCGCGCTGCTGGAGTGGGAGCGCGGCAACGTCTTCAAGCTGCGCGTGTTCCCGATCCCCGGACGCGGCGAGCGGCGGGTCCGACTGTCGTGGACGCAGGTCCTGCCCGCGGTGGGCGACACCCTGCGCTACCGCTACCCCATGGGGGGCACCGGCGCCACCGGCACGCCCATCGACCATTTCGTGTTCACGGTCCACGTCGACAAGCGAGGGCTGGGAGGCGCCGGGGTCGACGACATCGCCACCCCGATGCTGACCCTCGACCGGCGCGACCTCGGAGAGACCCTCGAGTTGCACACCGAGCGCGAGGGGTTCTTGCCGGCCTTCGACCTGGGCGTCGATCTCCCCGCCCCGCCCGCGCCCGACGGCGTCACCACGTCGATCCATCGGGACCAGGACGGCCAGACCTACTTCATGGTGTCGGCGCGCCCCGATCTCGACATCGTCGCCGAGCGCCGTCCGGTCCACTACGCCTTCGTGCTCGATCGAAGCCACAGCACGTCGCCGGAGCTGTGGACCCTCGGACGCGGCATCGTCGAGGCCCTGGCCGACGGCATGGATCCGCAGGATCGCTTCACGGTTTTGGCCTGCGACACCGCGTGCGACGAGGTGCCCGGCGGCCTGCAGGCGGTGCAGTCCGTGGACATCGGCGTGGTGCAGCGCTTCCTCGAGAGCCAGGATCTCGCCGGTGCCAGCGACATCGGGGGCATGTTGGAGCAGGGCGCCGAGGCGCTCGTCCGCGGCGGGACCGGGGCGGACCGCGTGATCGTCTACCTCGGCGACGGCACGCCGAGCGCGGGGCCACTGGCCGCCGACGAGATCGCCGCCTCGGTGCGCGGGCGCCTCGACGGTGCGCGGGTGATGGCCGTCGCGCTGGGCTCACGCAGCGACCTGCTCACCCTGGAGGCCATCGTCGACGCCACCGCCGGGGATCTGATGCGGGCCGATGCGCGGGACGACCTCGCCGCGCTGGTGACCGAGCTCCGCTTGCGCGCCGAGGTCCCCACGGCCACCGAGCTGTCGATCGATCTGTCCGCGGGCATGTCCGCGGTACATCGCGCCAACGTATCGGCGCTTCGCCCCGGTGACGACCTGGTCCTGGTCGGCAAGCTCGAGCACGCCGTGTCGGGCGCGATCTCGGTCCGCGCACGGGGCCCTCGCGGGCCTGTCGAGGCCACGATCCCGGTCGCCCTGGACCCGCGCGCGGCCGTGGAGGCCGACCCCGTCCATCGCCATCTTCCCCGTACCTGGGCGCGCCTGCAGATCGCCCACCTCAGTCGAACCAAGGGGTTTTCGGCCCGCGACGAGATCGTCGCGCTATCGCGGCGCTACGGCGTGGGCTCGCGCTTCACCTCCTTTCTCGTCCTCGAAAACGACGCCATGTACCGCGAGTTCGGGGTGGCTCGAAACGCGGACCAGACCGACACCTGGGACGGGGGGCTCGGGACCGGTAGGACCGGCGGTGGCCCCATCGCGGGCGGCGAGGCCGGGGCGGTGACGGGGACGTCGGAGGGTGCGCGAACGCAAGCGCCCGGAGAGGCGGGTCGCACCGGAGACCCACAACGCGAGCCCGTCACCGACCCCGTTTCGGCTTCGCGACCCTCGCGAAAGTCGGCGGACCCCGCCACGACGATTCCCGCCGGTCCGCCCAGCCCCGAGCCCGACTTCGACGATCTCTTCGACCCACCGGTACCGGCGGCCCCGCGCGGACAGGCGCGCGACGAGGAGGAGAGCCGCGTCGACCTCGACGACGATCGCGACGTCGAGCGACGCGAAGACGCGGGACGCTCCACACCACCCCCGCCGGC
>CAZYSW010000133.1:0-12808 GCA_964650105.1 uncultured Nannocystaceae bacterium | reverse complement strand
TGCAGGCGATCACCAGCGCCTTGCAGCCCCGCTCCAGCAGGCAGCGGGCGATGTTGGTGCTGTACTGCTGGACGGTCTCGGGCGCCTTGTTGCCGTAGGGCACCCGGGCGGTGTCGCCCAGGTACACGAAGGACTCGTGCGGCAAGCGGGCTTGCAGCGCCCGCAACACCGTCAGGCCTCCCACGCCGGAGTCGAACACGCCGATGGGAAGACTGCGGAGCGAGTACGCCATGAGTCAGCGGCGCTGCAGGATGTTCTTGGCGATCACCATCCGTTGGACCTGGCTGGTACCCTCGTAGATCTGCATCAGCTTCGCGTCTCGCATCAGCTTCTCCACCGGGTACTCCTTGGTGTAGCCGTAGCCGCCGAAGATCTGCACCGCGTCGGTGGTGCACTTCATCGCCAGATCGGCCCCCATCGCCTTGGCGATCGACGAGGTGTTGCTGCGCTTGACGCCGTTGTCCACTTCCCACGCCGCCTTGGCGTACAGGAGGCGAACGGCCTCGTACGCCATGGCCATCTCCGCGATCATGAACTGGATGGCCTGATGCTGCGCGATGGGGACGCCGAAGGTCTTGCGCTCCTTGGCGTAGGCCACCGACTCGTCCATGGCCCGCCGGATCAACCCCGCGCACTGAGCTGCGATCATCGGCCGCGACTTGTCGAAGGTCTCCATCGCGATCGCGAAGCCGCGCCCCGGCTCGCCCAGGATGTCGTCTTTGGTCAGCTTCACGTCCTCGAAGATGACGTCGACGGTGTTCGAAGCCCGCTGCCCGAGCTTGTTCTCCTTCTTCCCCACGCTGATGCCGGGGCGGTCGCGCTCGACCACGAACGCGGTGATGCCCTTGTGGCGCAGCTCGGGATCGAGCGTGGCGAACCCCGTGAAGAACTTGGCGTAGCCGCCGTTGGTGATCCACCGCTTCTGGCCCGTCAAGATGAAGCCGTCACCGTCGGGAACGAGCCGCGTTCGCATGCTGGCCACGTCCGAACCCGCCTCGGGCTCGCTGCAGCAGTAACTGGCGAAGATGAACTCCCGCGTCAGCCAGCCCAGGTACTTCTCTTTTTGTGCAGGCGTCCCCGCGATCAGAAGCGGTAGGGCCGCCAGATGATTGCACATGATGCTCGTGGCGATCCCGGCACATCCGTACGCGAGCTGCTCGGCGATCAGGCAACCGCTGAGCGTCGTGAGCCCCAGCCCCCCGTACTCCTCGGGGATTTCCACGTTCATCAGGCCGACCTCCCACGCGGCCTGGAACACGTCGAGGGGCATCTGCGCCTTCTCGTCGTATTCCCCCGCCACCGGGATGATCCGCTCCTGCGCGAACTTCAGAGCGGTGTCGATGAGTGCCTGTTGCTCCTCGGAAATCGTCGGATCGAACATCTCGGCGAATCGTAACCGTTTCCGCGGCCGAGGCGTCGTCAACCGTCGCGGTCCGCCGCAGCCGCTCTTCGGGCCGCCCGACGGCGGCGACGTTCGTCGGCGTCCGCCCGCGCTGCTTCCGCGGCCCGGCCACCCAGCACGTATCCGATCACGATCCCGAGCAGCAGGATGCCGGGGATGTAGACGAAGTGCGCCAGCGTCATGAGCTCATCTCGTCCAGGCGGCGCTGCAGGCCGCGGACCTCGACCCGCTGTCGCAGCATGCGGCGCCACAAAAAGACCCCGTACACGGCAAAGAGGCTCCAGATGATCCCGTAGGCCCAGACCACGTGCTCGTAGTCCGAGGCGGTCTTGGCCGCGGCCTCGGCCTCGCAGGCGCGCACGCACTGCACGTGCTCGGGGTCGAGTCCCTCGACCTTCTCGTACTCGTCCCCGGCCGGGCCGGGCTCGGCCTGCTCCAAAGCCATCATGAATCGCCTCCTCGCCGCGCTGCGGCCTGCTCACGCTCCTCGAACCGCACCCACGCGTCGTCGATGGCGAGCTCGACCAGCTCCTGACGGGTGCGAATCACGAGCAAGGACACCGAGACCAAAAGCAGGGCGATCAACGCCGGCCACAGCGCGTTCCACATCTGCGGCGGCAGCGATCCCACCACGTCGGTCGTCGGATGCGTCGTCTTCCAGATCTTCACCGCGTAATAGATGATAGGGACGTCGACGGCGCCGAAGATCGCCAGTGCGGCTGCGAGCCGGTCGGACCCCGCCGCGCCGTACCGCCGAACGAGCAGGTACGCCGCGAAGATGAGCCACAACAGGCCCGTCGATACCTGGCGAGCATCCCAGGTCCACGCCTTGCCCCACGTGGCATGCCCCCAGATCGGCCCCGTGATGAGGACGCCCAGCCCCGTGAGGATCACGAGCTCGGCCGCGGCCAGCGACACCGCCTCGGCGGTCCGCGACCTCCGGCGGAGCTGGATACCCGCCGCGATTCCGCACGTCACCGCCAGCGCCATCATGATCCACGCCAGCGGCACGTGGAAATAGAAGATCTTCTGGACCGTCCCCATCTTCCGCTCGATGCCGGTGTGCAAGAAGATCCGGCTGACCGAGTACGGGAACACGGCAGCGGCCACGGCGAGCAGGAGATAGGGAAGGCGGCGCAGCATCAGATCCTCTCTCGTGTGGCGCGGCGTGCCGGAACGGCTCGGGGTTGGCGCCTCGCGCCCACGAGCACGGCGTCGAACATCCAGGCGCCGAGCGCCAGGAGGATGACATCCACCGCAGCGAGCTGCCCGAGATAGGTCGGAAACGCCGGATGTCCCTCGAGCAGGGCCCGGGTCGCAACGAGCGCAAACAACAGCGCCGGGGTGGTGAGCGGATAGAGGATGATGGACAGGAGCACGTTCTTGCCGCTGTGCGTCGCCAACCCCGCGGCGAACAGGGTGCCCACCGAGCAGTAGGCGAGGCAGCCGAGCACGACGAGCGCGAGCGTCGACAGCGGCCGCGCCGCGAACACCTCGGCGCCCGAAAACAGGAGCACCAGCCCGGGCACCAACACCGCGCAGCAGCCCAAAAGCACCGCCAGCGTGACCAGGCACTTCGAGAAGTAGATCGCCTGGCGTTCCACGGGAGCGACGAGGAGGGCGCGCAGGGTGTCGGATTCCCGTTCGCGGTCGAAGATCCGCGTCAGCGTCAGCGCGCCCACGAACGCGATCGCGATCCACAGCATCCCCGGCACCGCCAGCGTCTGGTCGGACTGGGGCAGCGTCGAAAGCGACAGCCCGAACATGGCCAGGACCACGATGGTGAAGAAGCCCGCCGTCAGCACGAGCTCGAGATCGTGCAGCTCCTGGCGCAGGTCGTTGGCCATCAGCAGCCAGGTCTGCCGCACGATCACCGTGAGCGCCGTGGAAGACCGGTCCGCCATGGCCGATCCGGTTTTAGCACGGCGCGGCAACGGCCGGCGGATCGGGGCCCACGGCGCCGGGACGTCACACGGAGGCACGACCGACCTCCGTTTCCGCTGGGCTCGCATGTCCGGCCAGACCCTGGAGGCGATGGACGTAATCGCTGCCGTCGCTCTCGCTGGTGACCCGTGACACCGTTCCGGTGATGGTCCCGTTTTCGAGCAGCACGGCGCGATCGGTCGTCGCCGCGATCGCGTCGAGGTCGTGCGAGCTCAAGAGCACCGCCGCGCCACGCTCTCGTTCTTCGGCGAGCACCGTGCACAGGATCTGCCGACCGGGTCGATCGAGGGACGTGAACGGCTCGTCCATCAGGAGGAGCTCGGGCTGCCCCATCAGCGCACGCGCCAGCGCCAGGCGCTGCAGCATCCCCCGCGAAAACGTCCCCGCCGGGCGATCCTTGGCGTGGGCCAATCCCAGCCGGTCGAGCGCACGCTCCGGGTCACCCACCGCAGCGCCCGCGGATCGGCGAAGGTCGGCGAACAGAAGCAGGTTCTCCCGCGCCGAAAGCCGGGGGTACACCTGGGCGGTGTGGCTGACGAACGCCATGCGTGCGCGCTGCGCGAGCCCCGGATCGCCGTCGTGCCCTCCGTACCGCAGCCGCCCCGCGTCGGGCGGCAACAGCCCCGCCACGATCGACAAGAGCGTGGTCTTGCCGGCCCCGTTGGCGCCCAGGAGACCCACCACTTCTCCGGCGGCCACGCGCAGGTCGACCCGCCGCAGTACGGTCAACCTGCCGAACCGCTTTTCGACACCGACGAGCTCCAGTGCGACGCCGCGGACCACCGCCTTCGCCTCATTTCGCGCCGGCCCCCGGCTCGAGCTGCTCGAGCGCACGGAGTTGACGATGCACTCGGTCGAGCGCCGCCAGGACCCGATCGCGACGCTCCGCGCTCGCCCCCTCGTCCTCCAGGCGAACGAGGAGGTCCATCAGTTCCTCGCGACGACGAGCCAGCCGTTGTGCGGTCCCCAGTCGAGGACGGAAGACGATGGCGATCCCGCTCGCCAACACGATCACCACCGCCAGCCCCACGCCGAGCCGTCGATAGATCGGGTTGCGCATCGGCAACCGGGTCACCTCGGCCTCGATCGCGCGTCCTCGCGGATACGGGCCGAGCGCGTACAGGCGTGACTCCGGCACGCGGGGATCGCCTTCGGGCACGAGCTGCGCCCCGGGGGCCTCGAACCCGAGCTCGTCGGGGACGAGGACGCTGGCGTCGATGACCTCGAACGGCGGCGTCCATCGCAGCGCCAGGTCGCCGCGGTGCTCGACCAGGTACGCGACCGAGAGGTTGACCGGGGTGCCCGGCGGCAACGGTCCGGCGAGCCTGGCGAACGGCGCCTTCTCGTCGTGAGCCAGCCACTCCTCCGCGGAGGGGAGCACCTTGAATGCCTTGGCCCCCTGCATGCCCCGCAGCTCGAACCCCGGGACCCAGAACGCCTCGTCGCCCGTGACCCGGGCCTCGTAGATCTGGGCCACCTGCGCGAGATCGTTCTCGCGTGCCTCGACGAAGAAGCGAACCGCCGACTGGACGCGGCTGGGGTCGTCGGTCACGGGCCAGACCCGCAAGGCCGCGACCACGCCCCCGCGCTTGTCCAGGCCGAAGAACGGAGTCTGATAGGGCGCCTCGTCGTAGCGCGCCTCCAAGAAGTACAGCGAGTCACCCTGCAACGGGATGTCGCTCAGGCGAGCGATGCCGTCGTCACCGGTCTGCGTATCCCACGTATCCGTCCCCCCGCCGGGGCTTTTTTTGACCAGGACCACCTTTTGTCCGGGCACCGGGCGGTCGTCGCGATCGACGACCAACAGCTCCACGGTGCCGGCGGGGAGCTTGGTGCTGATCCGCGGCCCCGGAAGCGGGGACGGGCCCTCCGACGATCTCGCAGCCGCCGGGTCGAGGGCGTGCAAGTCGCCCTCCGCCAGGTAGACGGCCGTCCCAGCGTCGGAGAACAACTCGAAGTCCTGGCTCCGCTTGGGTGGCTGGCCTTCCCGCAGGACCGCCTCGACCGCGAGCTTGCTCCCCTCGGGCACTTCGGGCGGCAAGAGCTCGTCGAATACCGCCCGACCGCGCTCGTCGGTGGTGGCCGTCCGCACCGACGGTTCCCCTTCCGGCGGCGTGATCGTCAGCTTCACCTCCCGGCCGTCGACCGGCCGCCGTTGCTCGAGGTCGAAGACGCCGACCGTGAGCCGACCGGCAGGAGTCTCCTTCAAGGGGAAGGCGACGCCGGGCAGCGGGATGTCGACCTCGGGATGCGCCGACGATCCGGCCGCGCTCGCCTCCTGACCGCCCGAGGTCGCCCCTTTCACCAGCATCAAGCGCGACCCGGCCTTCGAATCGAGCACGAACGGCTGCGACGTGATCTCCTCGCCATCGAGCGTCACACTCGCGATCGCTCGACCGCCGGCGAAGCTCTCGAGTCCCTCGAAGGTCGCACGGCCTTCGGCCTGCGTCGTCGTCTTGCGTTCCTCGACGGTGCCGTCCTGGGCGGTGACGGTCAGCGTCACCTCGACCCCGACGGCCGGCTCGGTGAACCCACCTCGGAGCACCCGCACGGTCACCGTCCCCGGGGCGACCTGGGGATCGACGCGCGCGATCCCGGACATGCGGCGCGGATCCATCGGCGGCGGTGCCCCGTCGGCGGGTGCCGATGGCCCCAGAGCCACCAGACCCAACGCGACGCCGACGACCAGGCCGAACCGTCCCCGCCTCCTCGTCACGCCGCGATCTCCTTGCCGCAGTGCTTGCAAAACTTGGCGCCCATGTCGTTCTCCCCGCCGCAGGTCGAGCACGCCCGGGGCTCGACGCGTGCCGCGGCCTTCTCCTCGCCGCCGGTGCTCGCGGCGGGCGGGACCTCGGGCTGGGCCACGACCGGCGTTTGGGCGCCCGTCGAACTCGCCGAAGGCGAGCGCCGGACCGAGATCCCTCGTGCCTCCAACTCGTCGAGCAGGTCGGGCTCCAGGCTCGGCTCGTCCTGCAGCGCGCGCATCACCTCGATGGCTCGAAGCTCGTAGCCGGCACGCACCTCCTCATAGTCCGAATCCGAGAGCTTGCCCATCTGATGGTCGAATTCCAGCTCTCGAATGGCGCGGAGCAGACGCCGGCGCTCCTCCTGGAGCTCGCGCCGCCCGGCGAGGCCGAGCTCATCCTCGCGCTCGACCGCCAGCGCCAGACTCGGACGCGACAGCGCCTGCACGACCCGATACAGCGTGTGCAAACAGAACACCAGCCCGGCTGCCGCCAACACCAGACCGATGGTCGAGGCGTCCAGGCGAGCGTCGAAGCCGATCACCAAGAGCGCGGTCAGCAACGCCAGCCCACCGACGCACCCGACGATCCACGGCAGCCACCGGAGCCGTGCGCGTGGCGAACGTCGAGCATCGGCCGAGCTGGGCGAGTCGGCCGTCATCCCTTCCCGCTACCCCCGATGCCCTCGCGCTGAGTCCCGATGCACACGACCCCACCCAAGAGCAGGACGCTGAACCCCACCCAGACCCAGTTGACCAGGGGGTTGTAGTACAGGTTGGCCCGCGTCCAGCCGCTGGTCATGTCCACGTCGTCGATCGACGTGTACACGTCGCCACCCACCGTCAAGTGGCGAGAGACCTCCGACGTCGGTTGGTCCGGCTTATGGTAGTACCACCACTTCGCGGGCGTCAGCACGTCGACCTTCTCGCCGTTGCGCAGCACCGCGAACTCGACGGTGATCATGTCCTTCTGCCAGTCCTGAGTGGCACGGATCCCATCGTGTCGGATCTGGTACTCGCCGAGCTCCACCACCTCTCCGGGGAACATGCCCACCTTGCGCTCGATCTTGTAGGCGTTGCCCGCCCACCCGAAGAACATCAGGACGATACCGAGGTGGACGATGTATCCGCCGTAGCGGCGGCGAGCCTTCGCGACCAGGGTGATGAGGGCTTCGAGGACCGGTTGGGGTCGGTTCTTCCGCCGGACCTTCACGCCCCGGTAGAACTCCTGGACGATGGTCCAGCCCGTGAACGCACACAGGCCGAAGCAGGTGAGCCCGCCGACCGATCGCGTGGGCGTGAAGACGACTGCCGCCAGCACACCGACGACCCCGGCCAGAAGCGGCCACTGGAACTGCTCGCGCAGCGACGCGGCGCTGGTCTTGCGCCAGGCCACCAGCGGGCCGAAGCCGGTCAAGAACAGAAGCGCCAGCCCGACCGGCACCATGTAGTGGTTGTAGAACGAAGGCCCGATCGTCATGCGCTCGGGCGGCTCGTCCACCCCGAACAGCCCCATGAAGGAGGCGAACGCCGGGTGATCCTTCATCAGCCCCGCCGTCCATTGGACCAGCGTGGGGTAGATGGTGGCGGCGGCCACGAACAGCGCGCAGACCAGAAACAGCCAGTTGTTGACCAGGAAGGCGAACTCCCGGCTCAGCACGCTCTCGAGCTCTCCCCGGCTTCGCAACAGGGGCAGTCGCCAAAGCAACAGCCCGAACGACGCCACCAGGATGACGATCATGAACACGCCGAAGGTCCAGGCCAGCGCGGGGTCCTCACCGAAGGCGTGCACGCTCTGCACGACGCCGCTGCGCGTCAGGAAGGTGCCGAAGATGGTCAAGAAGAACGTGATGATGATGAGCAGCAGGTTCCAGACCTTCAGCATCCCGCGGCGTTCCTGGACCATCACCGAATGCAGGAACGCGGTGCATGTGAACCAGGGGAACAGCCCGGCGTTCTCGACCGGATCCCAGGCCCAGTAGCCCCCCCACCCCAGCTCCTCGTAGGCCCACAGCCCTCCGAGGATCAGGCCGATGCTGAGGAACATCCACGAGAACAGAACCCATCGCCGGACGCTTCGCTGCCATGCGCTGTCGACCTGACCGGTGATCATCGCCGCCATTCCGAACGCGTACGGAACGGTGATGGAAACCATGCCGAGGTAGAGGCTCGGCGGGTGGAAGATCATGTACGGGTTCTGCAGCAGGGGGTTCATCCCCTTGCCGGCCGGGGGATGGTCGTAGTCCAACAAGAAGGGCTGGAACGGGTTCTTCATGAACACGAGCAGCCCACAGAAGAACGCCATGACCAGCCCCAGGATCATCACGGCGTGGGGGATGAGCACCCGATGTCGGTGCCGGTTGGCACGGACCGCCAGCGACGAGAAGAGGCTGAGCAGGAGCACCCAAAACAAGAGACTGCCGTCGAGGCTCCCCCAGAACGCGGTGACCTTGTAGAAGACGGGCATGGCCGGGTGCCCGTTCTCCTGCACGTACATGATGCTGTAGTCGCCCGCCAAGAAGGCGTAGACCAACAGCAGCGAGGCGAACAGCGCCGTTCCGAACACGGCGTGGGTGCTCTGCACCGCGCCCTCGACCAGTCGCTCCGATCGGCGCGCCGCCCCGACGGCGGCCAGGCAAGCCGTCGTGACGGACATCAGGAAGAGGACGAGGATCGCGACGGTTCCGAGGGTGGAAATCGACATGGTTTCAACCCTGCGCGGGTGGTAGTCTCACGACCTGTTCCTCTTCGTACTTCGAGGGACATTTGGCCGACATTTCGTTGCTCTCGAACAGGTCGCCCGATTCGTTGAGGCGCCCGGTCAGCACGACCTCGCCACCTTCTTGGAAGGTGTCGGGCGGGATGTCGGTGAAGTGCACGGCCAACTGCTTGCCCTCGTGCTCGATGACGAAGTGGTAGTCGCCCGTCGTCCCCTTCTTCTTCTTGACCGAGCCCTCCACGACGACGCCGTGGACCTTGATCGTGCGTCCGATGTAGGCCTCCGGAGACCCCGCGACCTTGTCCACGTAGACGTACTCGAGCACGCCTTCCCCGGAGTCGGAGACCACCAGGTATCCGATCGCAGCGGCGATCACGAGTCCGAGCCCAGCCTTGGTTCCGTGCGTCAGTGCCATCTCATCCCCCGATCGCGATCATCGCCTTGGCAGGCCCGCCCCCACCGTCCAACTCGAAGCCGTGGCCCTCCCGCTTGGCGCCGAGCACCTGCCGAACCACGGCTTCGAGGAGCGCGGGATCGGAAGAGCGGACGGCCGCCCGCAGATCGCCGGTTTCGTCGCGGGCCAGACAACCGTGGAGCTGGCCCGTCGCCGACAACCGCAGCCGGTTGCAGGTAGCGCAGAAATTCTCGGTCATCGCGCCGATCGTGCCGAAGCACGCGCCGTGGTGAGCTCCACCCACCAACCGCCAATACCTCGCCGGGCCCATTCCGGCCACTGGACGCCCCCTACCGTCGCGCACGACGTCGTCACGCACCAGATCCGCGCCGAGCTCGGCGGCCACGGTGTCGCGAACCTCGCCGGAGGACATCATCTCGCCGGGCACGTACAGCTCGCCGCCGGCCATCGGCATGATCTCGATGAAGCGGGGGACGATCCCGCGTTCCCACGCGAAAATCGCGATCTCCGCCAGCTCGTCGTCGTTGCAGCCACGGATCGCGACCGTGTTGATCTTGATGCGTTCGAATCCGGCCGCCCGAGCCGCTTCGATTCCCCGCAGCACGCGGTCCACGTCCCCGCGCCGGGTGATGGCGCGTAATCGGTCGGGCCGGAGGCTGTCGAGGCTCACCGTGACGCCCGAAAGCCCCGCGTCACGCAACGGCCGGGCGAGCTCGCCCAGGCGATCGCCATTGGTGGTCATGACGACCGACAAGGGGGCCCCCGTACTCGTCGTGAGCTGCGACAGGGCTCCGACGAGATCCACGATACCCCGCCGGAGGGTCGGCTCGCCGCCGGTGAGCCGGACCCGCTCGACGCCCCAACGGGCGAATTGCGCACAGATCTCGACGATTTCCTCGAGGCGCAGCAGGTCCTCCCGCGGGCCGTACTGGAGCTCGCGATCGGGCATGCAGTACGTGCAGCGGTAGTTGCAGCGATCGGTGAGCGACACCCGGAGGTAGCGAACGTGTCGCGCGTGGGCGTCGAGCAGGACGCCGTCGCCGACGCACCCCTGACCGACGCGAGGTCGGGTTCGCAACTGGACGAGCGGCACCGACACGTCGAACCCTGCCCTAGAGTGCCACACGACGCTCGAGGGTGCAGGTTCACGGTTCAGGGGTCCGCGCGTCCGGCTTTCGCGGGTGCATGGACGATCGTGCGCCACGCGGGGCCGCACCTACGGAGGCGAGATTTCCGTGAACGGTTACGGCGTGGCTCGAGGCGCTCTTCCAGCGTCCCCGGCGGCCGCACGCCCCGATGCGCAGCGTGCGGCGATGCAACGCGTGCGGCGGGCGAGGTCGACAGGCCCCACCGGTGGCCGCGCGCTCCCTGGGCTCGCCTACCCCACTCCGCCGCTGCTCGAGCCGCGGCACGAAGCTCGGCATGCCCTCGCCTGCGCAACGCCATCGCGGGTGCGCTCGCTCGTCACGATCGAAACGAGCTCCGTGCGGCAGCGCAGCGGAGCTCGTTCGTTGGTCGGTCGCCGCGCGATCCGGCGATCAGTGGGCGGGCTGGCCTTCTTCGCCCTGCGGTGCCGCCTCTTCCCCGTGTGCGCCGCCGGCCGGTGCAGGCTCGACGCGGAGCGCCTCGTTCCAGTTCTGCTCGTGCTGGATACGGAAGAACGTCTCCTGCTCCTCGTTCAGACGCGGCCGACTGACGAGATCGAAGATCGTGATCGTGAAGAAGATGGCCACGAAGATCAGCGTGCTCATGAACACGAACACGTGGAACCGATCGTCGTACTTGAGGTGCATGAAGTACATGCACACCAGCGTGGCCTTGGCGAAGGCCACGATCATCGCGACCGGTAGGCTCGCCGGCCCCAGGTCGGCGAACGACACGGCGTAGGTCAGCGCGGTCAGGACGAACAGTGTGCCGAGCACCTTCAGGTACACGGACGTCGGCGAGACGTGGTCGTGAACCTCTTCCACCCCCGTGACGGGCTTGCCGTTGAGGAAAAGCTGCACGTTCGCGTGGCTGTGGTCTCCCATGACGTCTCCTACCGAACCAGGTAAAGCAGCGGGAAAAGGAAGATCCAGATGAGGTCGACGAGGTGCCAGTAGAGCCCCACGTTCTCGACCGGGGTGTAGTAGCGGGGGCCGAAGTGCCCTTTCTTCGCCCGAAGCAGGATCCACACCAGCACGCCGATGCCGATCGTCACGTGGATCCCGTGCAGACCGGTCATGCAGAAGTAGATGCCGAAGAAGATGTGGGGCAGACCCTCGATCTCGTACCCGTGGTGGTGCGCCGTGTAGAACTTGCCGGGCAGCATCCCGTGCTCGAACTTGGCGCTGTACTCGAAGTACTTCACCACCATGAACACGCAGGCGAAGGAGATGGTGAGAAGCAGGTAGTTGATGATCTTCTTCTGCTCACCGACCTGAGCCGAGCGGACCGCCATGGCCATCGTGAAGCTCGAAGTGAGCAGCACGACGGTGTTGATGCCACCCGCGGTCTTCGAGAGGTGTTCGTGCGCGCCGAGCACCATCTCCGGATAGAACATCCGGACGATGAAGTAGGCCAAGAAGAGACCGCTGAACATGAGGATCTCGGTGGCCAAGAACAACCACATCCCCAGCTTCGCCGAAGCGGCTTGCTGCCCTGCGGTGTCGAAGTGATGGGCTTGAAACGGATGCGGTTCTTCCGCGCCTTCGGGCCGGTGAGCCTTGGGATGGTCGCTCATCGCTCGGTCCTCCTCCGCGTGTTGCCTAGTGGTGGTCGATCGCCCCGGTGCGGTCGATCTGGGGGAAATCGTAAGGATCGGTGGTCACGACGGGCTGACCGTGGAAGTTGTGCGCGATCGGCGGGCTCTGCGTGGCCCACTCGAGCGACGCACCTCCCCACGGGTTGTCCCCCGCCGGCTCGCCCCGCCGGAGCGAGCGAACCAGGTAGATGAGGGTCCAAAGCAGGCCGAGGCCGAGGATGTAGGCCCCCACGGTCGACAGCACGTGCTGCTCCTGGAACTGCGGGGCGTACGTGTAGTAGCGCCGCGGCATGCCCTGCTGCCCCATGACGAACTGGTTGAAGAACGTCATGTTGAAGCCGATGAACACCAGCAGGCATCCCCACTTCGCGTGGGTCTCGTTGTACATGACGCCGAACATCTTGGGCCACCAGTGGTGGAGCCCACCGATGAAGGCGATGAACGTTCCACCCATCATGACGTAGTGGAAGTGCGCCACCACGAAGTAGGTGTCGTGCACGTGGACGTTGACCGACAGAGCCGCCAAGAAGATGCCGGTGAGCCCGCCGATGGTGAACGTGAACACGAAGGCGAGCGCATACAGCATCGGCGTGTTGAAGGCGATGCTGCCCTTGTAGAGGGTCGCAACCCACGAGAACACCTTGATGGCCGTCGGCACCGCGACCGCGAAGGTCAAGAAGGAGAAGACGATCCCCGCGAGCTCGGACTGGCCGGACACGAACAGGTGGTGCCCCCAGACCAAGAACGAGATGATCGCGATGGCGACCGAGCTCAGGGCGATGGCCTTGTAGCCGAAGATGTGCTTGCGGGAATGAACGGCGACGAGTTCGCTGATGATCCCG
>CAZYSW010000132.1:308-12867 GCA_964650105.1 uncultured Nannocystaceae bacterium | reverse complement strand
CCAGGGGCTGCATGGCCTCGGTGTGGAATCCGGCCGCCGCTTCGAGGTGTCGTCGAGCGGCCTCGGGTGACGGCCCCTGCATCACCAGCTTTGCGAGCATCATGCGGGGCGCGAAGCCGTCTCCGCCCTCGGCGACGAGCGACTCCAACAGCCGGATGGCCCGTTGCGGGTCGCGGTCGGCCGCGGCGATCGCCTCGCGAAATTTCGTGTCCCGCGGATCCTGGGCCTTCTCCTCGCCGCTGGGGTGCCAGCCCCCGATCTTCTGCTGGAGCTCGCGAACAAACCACTGCTCGAACTCCCGCTCGACGGTCGCGAGGTCCTTCCCCAAGTGTTTCTCGAACAGCGCTTCGGTGGTGGATCCCTGGGCGTAACCCCCGAGCATCTGCACCAGCGTGTCTCGCCCGTAGGTCTGGCCGAGGTAGCGGATGGCATACGCCGCCGTCGAGTAAGCCACCTCCATCATGGCCGGCGACTCGGCGCGGATGAACGCGAGCTCCAGCTCGCTGAGCTTGCGTAGCTTGCCGGCCCGGCGGGCTTGATCGAGCAACTCCGCGCTCTCGCGGGCCCAGGCGGGATCCGCCAGCTCCGACTCCCACTCGCTGAGCCCCTCGGTGAACCACCGCGGTACCCGTCCCTTGCTCTTGGCGATCGCATACACGTGGGCGAGCTCGTGCCGGATCACGTTGTCGATGTTGTGGATGCCGTGGTACGGCCCGATGAAGGTGATCACGGGACCGAAGCACACCGCCACCGCGCCCAGGCTCGGGACGCCCACGGTGCGGATCGAGAATTCCTCGGGGCTCTCGAAGAACTCCAGCCGAAGGGCCCCCGCCTTGAATCCGTAGGCCTTGTCCAGCTCGCGGCGGGAGGCGTTCACCGAGGCGACGATCCCGTCCTCGACGAGCTCCAAGTCCTTCTTGGGCAAGCGGAGGATCAGATCACCCGACTTTCGGATCTCGTAGCTCGAGTCGATCTTCTGATCGTAGAGGTCCAAGGTGTTGCGCGTCCGCTCGTTGAAGGGATCCTTCTTCCATGCCAGCGCCAGCGCCTCGCGGCCGCGCTCTTCGTCTCCCAGACGCAAGAGGTTGAGCCCCAGCGCCGCGTGGACGTAGGGGTTCTTGGGCGCGAGCTTCACCCCTTCGGCCAGCACCCGATCCGCTTCCGGATACAGGTGCAGAAAGCCGAGGATGTCCGACAGCTCCTTGAAGAAGGTCCCGTTCTTGGGGTTCAGCTTCAGCGCTCGGTCGCGCCACTTTCGGTAACCGGCCTCGTCGTTCTCGAGGATCGCCAGCCCCGCCAGGACGGCCAACCCCTGCTCGTGGAGAGGGTCGATCGCGAGCACGTGGTCGGTCACGCGGCTGCGTGCCTCCTCGCGGCGGCCCTCGATGAGGGCAATCCGGGCCAGGACCGCGTGGGCACCGGGGTGGCGCGGGTTGACCTGCAGAGCCTCCAGCGCCAGGCGGCCCGCACCCGCGAACTGCAATCCGTCGAGCTGCACTTGCGCGACGCCCACCAGCGCTTCGGGATGCCAGCTGTCGCGCTCGAGCACCAGCCCGAACGTGGTCGCGGCCTCGTCTCCCGCGTACTTCTCGAGGAACATGCGCCCGCGGGTCATCACGATGTGGTCGCCGATCCACGAGCCGTCCTTGGCCGGCGCGAGCTCCTCGGCCTCGCCCAGCACCATGTTGGCGTCCTTGAACGCCCCTTTGGTGCCACGGCCGAGGGCTGCCTGGGCCACGGCGAGCAGCTCGGCGGCGGTCTTCGCGCGGCCGCGTTCGTACGCGTCGTACAGCCCGTCCATCAATGCGCGCGTCGCCGGCTCGTCGTCGTGGCCCGTGGCGACCTGCAGCTCCACCAGCGCCCCCTGCAGGGGCAGCGCCTTGGGATCTTTGGCGATCGCGTGCTGCAGCAGCTTGCGGGCCGCATCGGGGTTGCCTCGCTGCCGATGCACGTGGGCCCGCATCAGCACGATGGTCGGATCGTCGGGCGCGCCCTTGGGGTCCGACAGCGTACGCTCGGCGTCATCGTAGGCCCCGATCAGGATGCGCGCGCGGGCCAGCTCGATCCGCGCTTCGAGGTCGGCCGGATGTTCGGCGACCAAGCCCGACAAGAAATCGATGGCCCCTTCGTAGTTCCCTCGCTTCACGGCCGACAACGCGGCATCCCGGCTCGCGACGCTCATCTTGTCCGGGCGCTTGCGCGGCTCGTCGGGCTCGAGATCCGCGGCCTTGGTCGGCGCGTAGGTCAGCGCGGCGTCGTCCGAGCCGTCGGTGGTCGTCGCCTCGGCGGCGCCCTCGGTCGATTCGGGCGTCGTGGAGTCGGACGCTCGGTGGCATCCCGTCGCGAGTGCCAGGCTCGCCAGGACCATTGCGAGCACGCCATTGCGAGCCGAACGCGTCGAGAGGCCGAAGGTGGGCTCGAGCGAGCGCGCACCGAGCCCCGGCGGCGTTGCACGGCCGGCGGGCGAGGGCGCCCCGAGGCCTCCCGCAGGGGAGGAGGCATGGGCTCGCCGGCGACCGGGGGAGCGGCGCCGAAACAGCATCTTCGCCGATTCTGGTAGGGGCCCTGGGGCCTGTCAAACCGACGCGGACGCGGTGCTATTCTCCCGGCGATGGCCGAGTCCAAGGAGGTCCACACCGCCTATCCGTCGGATGTCTACGAGACGTTCGATGCCTTCATGCAGCAGGTGATCAAGGACACCTACGAGCATGGAGCCAAGCGCGCCGAGTTCGTGGCCCTCGTGATCGCCTCCGGCGAGCTCTTGCCGATGGCCTGGGGCCGGATCCGCAAGAGCGGCGTCCGGGAATTCGCCATGGGAGCGGCGGGCATCGTGGCGCTGCGGGTCGGTCTCAAGTATCTGCTCGGCGGCCCCCTCGGCATGATCCTCACCGGGTTCACGGCGGCCACGCTCATCTCCTTTTTCTGGTCCAACCAAAAAGAAGTCATGCGGCGCGTGAAGCCGTACAAGAAGATCATCCGCGACGCCCACGAGAAGTTCGACGACATCCAGGCGCGCTACCGCGATGGTCGGTACGACGCGGGTGAGCGGGCCCTCCTCGTGGAGGGCCTGCTGCGTCGCCTCGAAAGCGAGATCGAAGCGCCGCTTCCCTCCGAGTCGCAGGCCGAGGCCAAGGACGAAGCCGCCCGTTGAGCCTCGGCGCCGGTCGGCGTCGAGCAGCGCCGTCGATCCGGGTCGCGCGTTCCCGACCGACCGCGCACCCCCCTGGCTCCAGTGGGTCACGGGGCGGGGGCCATCAGGTCCCCTCGGGGTGCTCGGCGTGCCACTTGCGGGTGAACTCCGTGGCTCGCCGGTAGCTCTCCTTGACCTCGTCGATCAGGAACTCTTCGATCTTTCCACCCACGAGCGCGATCCGGCACTCGGTCACGCCCTCCCAGATCCGGCGGCACTTGTTTGGACCCAGCGACTCGACCCGGTAGACCCCGTGGTTTTCGATCTTGTCCGCGCCGAAGCTCGGGATCGTTCGCGTCTCCATCCGGCTCTCCCGGGCGACGTACCGGTTCTTCTCGGTGTAGCGGATGGCCCCCTTGACGAGCTTCTGGACGATCTTGGGAACGTCTCGCCGCGGCGTGAGCCGCTGCTCGCGGACGATGACCAGATCCTCGCCTTCGCCGATGCGCTCGAGCGCGAGCAGCTCCCACTCGATGTCCAGCGCAGGCCACAACGCCCGGTTGTACGCTTCGCTGAAGAACACGTCCCAATAGCGCTGGGCCGAGACGTCGAAATCGTCCTGGATCACGTACTTCATGCGGGCCGGAGGTTCGCACTTGCGGCCGTACCGATAAAGGGGAGACCAGAACTCCCCGGCACGACGGCGGTTCTCCTCGTTCCGCGCGCCCGCCGTGCGGCCGGCGACCGTGGGTGAGCCGGCGGCCCGCGGTGATCGGCAGTCGTCTCGAGAACGTCGTGGGCGACGCGAAAGACCGCAGGGGTCGGACGGCTACTCCTGCATGGCGCGCGCACGAAAGGTCGGGTCGCGCAAGAAGATTGCCAGGGCGATCCCTCCCACGATCTCGCCGAACCAAAGCGTGGCGATGCGGCCCAAGAGCGCGGCCGCCAAGGCGACGGGCTGGGTGACGGCAGGGATCAACCGACTCGTCGCGAAGATCAGGCTGCCCTCGGTCGCACCCAGCCCTCCCGGCAAGAAGCTGAGCGCACCCACCAGGGTACCGGCGGCCCACAAGAACGTGCAGACCGAGACGGACGCGTCGACTCCGGGGAAGGCGTCGACGACGAGCCAAAAGCCGACGCACTCCAGTCCCCAACCGATCACGCTGATGATGCTCAAGATCGCCAACCCTCGAACGCGCAGCAGCACCGACGTGCTCTCGACGAGGGGCTCGGCGCGGCTCGCCAGCTTGCCCAGCCCCGGGGCGCGTTGCAGCACCCGCAGGACGGCATGCAATGCGCGGGGTGATCCGAGCACCAGCACGCCGGTCACCACCAGCGCCGCCGTCACGACGACGACCGGGAGCACCTCTTCGAAGTAGGCGACCCCCACCAGGCTCAAGACCACGAGCGCCACGAGGTCGGTGAGACGATCCGCCACGACGACCGGCGCCGTGCGGGTGAAGGGGACGCCGTCGCTCGCCCGCAAGAGCAGGCTCCTGAGCACCTCGCCCACCTTCCCCGGCGTCACCGACATGCTCAGCCCGGCCAGATAGATCACCAAGGAGTGTCCCAGCGAGAGATCGGGAGCGTCTTTGCGTACCTCCAACCAGCCGAGCGCGAGCTCCCACTTCCAAAACCGCAGCAGGTAGTTGCCGGCGGACAAGACCAGCGCGACCGCGAAGATCCACCAGGGATAGTCCACCAGCGTGTCGGCGACCGGGCCGATGTCGAACCAGATCACGGCGCCGACGTACAGGAGCACGCCCGCGACGACACCATAGAGGGTTCTTCGAAGCAGTCGGCTCAAGCCACCCCCGAAGCTCGCGACTCCACGTAGCCCGTCCACGACCGCCCCAGCGGCCCGGGCGCGGAGGGAGGCAGCCGCCCCCGCGTCGCTCCTGCACGGCGTCGTCCCGCCGACCACAACGCCTCCAGCGCCTGGTTCGCCAGCCCACCGGGCCGCCTCGCCTTGACGTAGGGCGCGCCGTCGGGCCACGGCTCGGAGGCTCCGTCTCCCATCATCTGCAGCCCGGTGGGCGCCGGACCGTGGGCAAGCTGGAGCTTGTGCGCGAGCCAGCGATCGACGTCCAGCATCACGTCGCGAGCCCATCGCGGATGCGGGCTGGATACGCCGGTGCTCAAGCACCGTTCGGTCGACAGCAGCACGGGCACCGCATCCGCATCGCTCTGCAGCGGCGCCCACCAGCTCGCGTCCACCACGATCGTCGTGCTCGCGAACGCGTGCCCGGCCAGGCGCGCCCCGACCCGCGCCGGCTCGCGATCCCCGGGCAGCGCGCACGTCCGTCCCAGCCGTTCGAGCGCCAGCTCCAGCGGACCGGCGAGCTCGCCCCCGGGGCCACGCCGATGGAGGCACGGAACGACCAGGCACAGGTGCCGACCGATCCAGCTCCGCGGGATCCGGCGGGGACGACGGGCCCCGGGAAGCTCCAGCTCGAGGATCCGTCCCTCCTCCTCCCGGTCGCGGTACCGTTCGGGATGGAACCGACGGGAGGGACCGTTCGCATCGGCCGGCCCCAGGTGCGTCCACGACCACTCGAGCCCGCACCGGTCGGCGGCCTGTCGAATCCCGTCGAGCACCCACGGAGCGACCGTCAGGCCCGGGGCGTCGTCCCAGCCGACGACGCAGACCATCAGCCGGCGACTCGGCGGCAGACGCCGAAACCAGGTCTCGGCCACCGACCGGGCCGCGCAATCCGGATGCTGGGCGTCGATGCGACGAAGCTCGGTCCGAAGCTGCACGCGCCGGCAGCATAGCAGCCCGATCTCCGGTCTCCGCGGGGCTCGGGACCTGCTCGTCCGCCCCGTGCGGGTCGCCCGCTGACGTCGGGGTTCGGCCCGATCCGGCCCGCGACCCGTGAACGCTCGACGCGGTACCATGCGCGCCGATGAGCCGAGCTTCGCGCCGAGCGCTGTGGGTGGGCCAGGTCAGGATCCCCGGAGAACGTCGCCTCCGGACGGTCCGGGTGTGGACGGGTGGCGACGCGCCGCGGCCCGACGACACCGTGGAGGAGATCACCGACCCCTTCCAGGCCGCCCATCCCCTGTCGGGCGATCACGCGCTCGGGGACGGTGATCCCGATGCAGCCGAGCTCGCCTGGGAGCTGCCGGCGCTCCCGGGAGGCCTGCGTCGACCGCTCGGCGAGCTCGAGCTCGCGCCCCCGATACGCCCGGGCAAGATCGTCTGCATCGGTCGCAACTATCGCGCGCACGCGGCCGAGATGGGCAACGAGGTCCCGACCGAGCCGCTGCTGTTCTTCAAGCCCGGCTCCGCGCTCGTCGGCAGCGGCCAGCCCATCGAGCTCCCCTCGGGGTACGATCGCATCGACATGGAAGCCGAGCTGGTGCTCGTGATCGGCCGCGAGGGGCGGCGCATCCGGGCCGAGAACGCCGCGCGTCACATCGCGGGGTACACCCTCGGCAATGACGTCTCGTGCCGCGACCTGCAGCGCCGCGACAAGCAGTGGACCCGGGCCAAGGGCTTCGACACGTTCGCGCCTTTGGGCCCTTTCGTACGCATCGCGGACCCCGAAGCCCCGCTGCCGCGCGACGCCCGAATCCAGGGGTTCGTCGATGGCGAGCGCAAGCAGGACGCGCCGCTTTCGGACATGGTCTTCGACTTCGGGACCGTTTTGGCCTACATCAGCGCCTGTATGAGCCTCGAGCCCGGCGACATCATCTATACGGGAACGCCCGAGGGGGTGAGTCCTCTCGTGCCGGGCACCCGCACCCGCGTGGAGTTGCAAGGCTACCCGCTCGGGACCCTGGAGAACCCGGTCGTCGCCGCAGATTGACAGCATTCGCGTCTACGGCCGACCATTGCAGCACCTCCCCCCGAACGAGTCGACGATGAACGCACCGGCCCGAAAATGGATCGTGGGTCTCGACCTCCGCAAGTCGAGCCAGGGCGCGATCCGCTACGCAGCATGGCTTTCGCGGACAAGCAGCGCCGAGGAGCACCTCGTCGGCCTACACATCCTCGAGGAAGCGCAGCTGCAGGCCGCGTTGCGTTACCACCACCTCTCGGAGCTCCGAAAGGGCGCCCAGGAAGCGGTCACCATGGTGCTCGAGCAAGTGGGCGCGGCCGACGTGGTCGACGAGGTCCACGTCGTCGAGGGCACGACGGCGGATTCCGATCTGGAATCGGGACGCCAGTACCATCGCGCCGACGGCATCATCGTCGGCCGACAGGCCAAGCGAGAAGGTCGACACGTCCTTCGACTCGGCCGGGTCGCACGGCGGATCCTGCGAAAGCTCCCCGCGCCGGTCATCGTCGTGCCGCCGGATCTCGAGACCGAGGCGATCGGTGAGGGGCCCGTCGTCGCGAGCGTGAACATGCACGAGGATTGCACCGCCGCAGCCAAGTTCGCCGCCGACATGGCCGAGCGCCTCGGTCGCAAGCTCGTGCTGGTGCACGTGGTGCCCCTGCCGGAGGACTACGGCGCCGCGTACATCCCCGAGGCGTCGCTCGAGAAGCTTCGCGTCGAGCACCAGGCCACCGGTGAGGCCGAGCTCGAGGCGTGGGCCAAGGCGCAAGGGCTGGAGTCGGCCGAGCGCGTGGTCTTGCAAGGCGGGCTCATCGAGCACCTGCTGGAGGTGGCCGAGCAGCGTCGAGCGTGCCTTCTCGTCACCGGCTCGCGTCGGCTGTCGGGGCTCGAGCGCATGCTCCTCACCAGCATCGGCAGCGAGCTGGCATCGCGCGCACCTTGTCCCGTCGCCGTGGTCCCGCCCGTCGAGGCGTGAGTGGGGGGCTCAGACGTCGGCCAGGAGCGCCGACAGCTCGGCCTCGGTCAGCTTCACGTCGGGAAGGCTGCGGTAGAGGCTCCCCATGTCTCGCCGCGGCCCCTCCGCGTCATGGGGCTCGTGCGGGATGTCGAGGGTGTGCGGCGGCTGCGTGACGAACTTGGCTTCCATCGCGATCATCAGCCGCCCCGTGCACGTGCACGGATTCTGCGGATCGACGTGGTAGCACCGCGGCGTCAGGTAATCCTCGATACGCTTTCGCGCCCGCGTGAGCCGAACGCGGTAGGCGCTCTCCTTGATCTGAAGGAGGTCCGCCGCTTCCGCCGGCGAGTAACCGAGCAGATCGGTGAGCACGAACGAGACCCGCACGCCCGGAGGCAGGCAGCACAGGGTCGCCGTCAGGCACGATCGCTTCAGCTCCCACAGCATCAGGTGAACCTTCGCGGGGTCTCCTCCCAGCCCCGCGCTGCTTCCGAGATCGATCGGCCGCGTGATGTCGCTGCGCAACACCTCGTCGAGCCCATCGAAGCTGTAGTCGGACTTGCGGCCCAGCGTCTCCTCCATCTTGCGGGCCATGAGCCCCAACAAGACGTCGGTCGGCTTGTTCGCCGTGAGGACGCTCCGCTCGTCTTCCGCCTTTGCGTCGCGGACGAGCTGACGAAGGTGATCGCGCGCCTCGTCGCGACTCGCGCTCATCGCATACGCGAATGCGTACAGCCGCGGCAGTTCCTGGGCGAGAAGCTCACGGAGGGTATTGGGGCGCTCGGACATTGACGATGGGGGATTTGCTCCGGCTCCAGGGTGTCACGTTCGGCCGCCCAGGCCAAGCTTGGATTCGAGCGCCTCCCAAAACTTGGCCTCCATCGTATCGTCCCCCGATCGCCCCTCGAGGCGGTTGATTTCCTGCATCCCCGTCGGGCTCGTCACATTGATTTCCGTCAGGCGCCCGCCGATGACGTCGAGACCCACGAAAAATTGGCCCAACTCCCGCAGGAGGGGACCCACCCGGGAGCAGATCGCGCGGTCGCGATCCGTCAACGCCGTTCTCGCCGGCGTGCCGCCCGCGTGAAAGTTGTTGCGAAGCTCGCCGGCGGCCGGCACCCGGAGCACGGCACCGACCGGATCGCCGTTCAGCAACAGGATCCGTTTGTCCCCTTCGGTCGCCTCCGGCACGTACTCCTGGGCGACCGTCCAGCGCGACCCCTCCGCCGTCGCGAGCTCGAGGATGCTGCCGAGATTGGGATCACCATCGCGGGCCAGGAGAATCTCCCGACCTCCGAAGCCGTAGACCGGCTTCAGGATCATCCGCCCGCCGAGCTCGCGCAGCACCGCGCGCGCGTCGGTCTCGTTGCGGACCACGAAGGTGCGCGGGGCGAGATCGGCGAACCGCGCAATCGCCAACTTCTCGTTGAGCTCGCGAAGCCCTCGCGGGTCGTTGACGACGGGGGTGCCGGCGTGGTCGAGAATCCAGGTCGCGGTGACGAACCCTGCGTCCACCGGTGGATCCTTGCGCATCAGGACCACGTCGAAATCCGACAGAGGCCGACGCACGCGCTCGCGCCCGAAGCAGATCGTCCGCGACCCGTCACGCTCCACCAGCTCCAGCGGAGACAGGCGCGCGTGGGCCCGATCGCCGTGCAGGCTCAGGTCTCCCAGCAGGGTCCCGAACGGGCGATGTCCGCGGCGCAGGGCTTCGGTGATCATCACGAAGGTGCTGTCCGCAAGGGGGTCGAACCGCTCGGGCGGATCGATGACGAACAGCACGTCCAGGGGGCGAGAAGGGCCGGACATCGCGATGCAATCTAACAGCCCCCGGTGCGAGACCTGCCTCCGACGACACCGCCGACGCCGGTGGCGTCGCTCGGCGCTCGAACCACGCCCATGTCGGTGTCGCCCTGGCCGGTGGCGTTCGACCGCCGCTCGAGGCATGCGACGTCCACCACCGGCTGTCCGACCGCCCACGCGGTCGAAGGCAGCCGCCGTGCCGCCGGCGCGTCGCCGACCGATCACCGCCGCCGGGCCCGAGCCGCTCCGAAGCCGCCGTGGACACCCGGCGCGCCCCCGCGGCCCCGAAACTTGGTGAGCCACCGCCGACCCTCGATAATGTAGGCTTCATGACTACACCCCCTCGACATCGAGCCCGGGCGCCCGCCCACGAGGCCCTGCCAGCGCCGGGGTGGGCGCGGGTCCATCGGGTCCAGTTGATCCGTCGAGAGGTTCGGGAGTACCTGTCGCCCGCGGCCCTGGAGGTGTTGCTCGAAGGGGCCGAGCACGTCGTCGAGGGAGCCGCCGACGCGGCGGGCCCGTCGGGGAGCCGCTACTACGCCACCGTGATGGTCACCATCGATCTGAGGCGCCGGGCCGCGTGGTTTCGCGAGCCGGCCGACGAGGCCACGGCCGAGCGCGTGGCCGAGCTCCTGCAGGACAGCCCCGGCGTTCGACAGAAGCTGGCCGAGGTCGCGCGGGTGGAGCTGGCCCGCCTCGCGGACGTCGACCCCGCGAGCCTCGACATCCTCCTCGACCACCAGGTGCGGGTCGACGGCACCACGATTCTCATCGACCTGGACGTGGCCGGGTCGCCACGCGCCGTCGGCGGGAGGTAGCCTCGTGCAGATGCTCGGGTCTTCCGCGCGCGGACGTGATGCGATCGCCCTCGGCGAGGTGCCGGACGGCTGCTACACCGTTCGACAGGTCTCCAAGTTGTTCGACGTTCCGGAGCACCGTCTGCGGTACTGGTCGCAGACCGGTTTCATCACGCCCTCGGCGCGCAGCGACGGTCGGGTGCTCTACAGCTTCCGCGATCTCGTCGCGGTCAAGGTCGCCAAGGCGTTGCTCGAGGGAGGTGTACCGCTGCGGCGCGTGCGAAGGAGCCTCGCCGCGCTGGAGAAGAAGCTCCCCGACGTCGAGCCCGCGCTGGCCCGGCTTCGGATCCGTTGCGAGGACGAGCAGGTCATCGTGGTGGAGGACGAGCGTCGCTTCGAGGCGGCGACGGGTCAGCTCGTGCTGGACTTCGAGATCGCGAGCCTGCACCGCGAGGCCGCGACGGTGCTGGAGCTGCCCTGGGTCGCCGACGCGGACGCAGAGGCGGGTCCGCGCACCGCATACGAGTGGTTTTTGCACGGTTGCGAGCTCGAACGACAATGGGGTGGGGCGCCTGCCGACGTGGCCGGCTTCGAGGCCGCGCGCCAGGCCTACGAGGCCGCGCTGGAGCTCGATCCCGAGCTCGCCGGCGCCTGGACGAACCTGGGGAGCATGCTCGCCGAGCGAGGCGAGCTCGACGAGGCGCGCGAGTACTTCGAGCGAGCGCTCGCCTGCGATCCCGAGCAGCCGGAGGCGCAGTGCAACCTGGCTGCCCTCGCGCTTCGCAACGGCGACACCGAAGCCGCCATCGCGGCTTACCGACAGGTCCTGCGTACGTCTCCCGACTGGGCCGAAGCGCACTACGGTCTGGCGCGGGCGCTCTTGGACGTGGGCGGCAAGGGACAGGCGCTCGCGCACCTGGAGCGTTTCTGCAACGCCGTGGATGCGATCCCCGCCGATCGTCGCGATCCGAGCCTGCAGGCGCGTCGCGATTCCGCGGCCGCCGTGGTGTCACAGCTTCGTCGCGAGTCCAGCGAGCGATAGGTGGCAGCCGACGCGCGAGAGGCATGTCTGCGCAGGGTCGTCGAGCAGTTGGCCCCCACCGAGGCCGGCCGCCGCTCGGGGCTGGACGGCGTGGAGACGCTCGACGATCTCCGCGCGCTGGTGCGGATCCGTGACCGCGAGGATCACGAGCGCGAGGTCGAGGCACACCTGGGCTTCGGCGGCGTCGAGACCCGGGGAGGATCCGTCTCGGTCCTCGCGGGAGGCCACTGGGAGCGCGAGCACGTGGTCGGGGTTTGGGACGCCTACCTCGGGCACGAGCCCGCCCGACGGATCGCGCTCTTGAGGGGGCGAAGCGCCGACCCGGCGGTGGACGCCATCGTGCGCGAGGACCTGGAAGCGCTCGGCGGCGAGCTCCTGCAGATCGACCACCTCGAGGATGCCGAGTCGGTCATGCAGCGTCTGACCGCCTTCGATCCGACGTTGCTGGTCGTCCCGAGCGCCCTGGTCTGTCGGCACCTCGAGAGCGTGCATCGTTGCCCGCTCGAGCGAAAGCTTCGCCGGCTCCGGCTCATCCTCGCCGAGCACGATCTCGAGCAGCCGATGCGCAGCCGGATCGCCTTGCGGAGCGCGGGCTGGTTACATCGCAGCGGTCGGTGTGGCCTTCCGACGCTCCGCCAACCGAGGCACGCGGTCACCCTGGCCACCGGATCGCAAATCCTCGAGCTGCTCAGCTACGGCAACCCCGAAGAGGATGGTCGCCGGGTCTACGCCGAGCAGACGATCTTGCCCGAGCACGCCATCGTCGGCCAGCGGTACGAGCTCGTGGTCACCTCTCCACTGGGATTTCTGCGCATGCGGACCGACGAGCACGTCCGCGTGGTCGGTTTCGATGCGCCCTCGGAGGCCAGTCCGTTTCCGCGCCCGCGTGTGATCCGGCTGGCGGCTGCTCCGCCCGACGTTCGCCTCGAAGGGTGCACGGTGTCCGGGGCCTGGCTGACGGCGAGCATCCGCCAGGCGCTGCACCGTGAAGATCCTGCCCTGGTCGCCGCGGAGATCGGCCCCGATCCCATGAGCATGCCGGCC
>CAZYSW010000132.1:0-298 GCA_964650105.1 uncultured Nannocystaceae bacterium | reverse complement strand
TGCGAACCGGATCGATGCGCCTGCCCGACGTGTTTCGAGATACCGAGCTGGGTTGGATGTCGCGCACCGGCATGCATCGGGTCGGGAGCGGACGTCCGCGGGGGCTCTTGGTCCGCATCGAGGTGCAGGGGTACGTGGCCCCGGAGCTCTCGGCGCGCCTGTCGGACCGGATCGACCAGAACCTCCGGCGTCGCTCACCCGCCTACGACTACCTGCGGGAGCGAGACGATCTCCAGGCCCCGCGGGTCGTCATCGTGCCCGCGGGGACCCGCCGCGCCGAGGAGCGGCGGCGCATCGC
>CAZYSW010000131.1:0-12871 GCA_964650105.1 uncultured Nannocystaceae bacterium | reverse complement strand
CACCAGTACTCCTCCTCCGTCTCGCCCTTCCACGCGAACACGGGCACGCCGGTGGCGGCGATGGCCGCCGCCGCGTGGTCCTGGGTGGAGAAGATGTTGCAGGACGACCAGCGCACTTCGGCGCCCAGGTGCGTCAGCGTCTCGATGAGCACCGCGGTCTGGATCGTCATGTGCAGGCACCCGGCGATCTTCGCACCGCGCAGCGGCTTGTCCTTGCCGTACTTTTCGCGCAGCGCCATCAGGCCGGGCATCTCCTTCTCGGCGAGCTGGATCTCCTTGCGTCCCCAGTCGGCCTGAGACAGGTCGGCGATCTTGTAGTCCTGGGTGGTCTTGGTGCTCGTGTCCATGATCGATCTTTCCTCGTGCGTGCGGCCGGCCGCGGCCGGATTCTCAGGCCTCGGGTCTCGCGTGCCGGTAGTGAGGCACCCAGCCGGACTTGTCCTTGAACAGGCGAACGCAGCGGATCTGCTTGCGTGCGGTGAGTAGAAAGCGGTGGTGCAGGTGGGCGGGGACGACCAGCAGATCGCCCTTGTGCACCGTGACCCGCATCCAACGGTCGTCGGCGGAGCGGATGTCGAAGATGCCCTCTCCTTCGAGCACGTAACGCACCTCGTCGTCGGTGTGTAAGTGCTCGTCGAAGAACTTGGCGCACAGCGCCTCGAGATCGGGCGTATCGGGGTTCAGCTCGATGATGTCCTGCTCGACGTAGCCGCGCTCGGCGGCCAGGGCGTCCAGCGTGGGCTGATAGGCCACGGGATCGACCACCAGGTGCTCGTACAGCACGCCGACGCGCTCGAGCTCCGCCATCGGCACGGGATCGCCTTCTCGCTGATCTGCATCGAGCCAGTGTGCCCTCATGATCTCTTCACCTCCTCGGGGCCGCCCGTCGAGGGCCCTCGGGGTCGAGAGGCCGGGGTGCTGCCCAGGCCGAATCGATGGCCCTGTACCGCGATCTGGAACAGATAGTCCAGCGACTCCGCCTGGGTTTTCGCCTGAACCCAGGTCTTTCCCCACACGTAGACCCCGTGCCCGGCCACCAAGACGGCGTCGACGTCGGGGTGCCGGGTCATGGCGTCCGCCATCGAGTCGGTCAGCTCGGCCTCCCGCGCGGTGTTGGGGATGATCGGCACCCTCAGCTCCTCGAAACACCCCTTGCCGCGGAGGCCCTTTTGCATCTCCAGATCCCGGCACCGAAAGACCCCGGCCCCCCCATCGGGGGAGAACAACCGGGCCGCCAGCACGGCCCACACCGAGTGGCTGTGGATCACGGCACCCGCTCCTCGCAGCCGATAGGCGTTGTAGAAGAGCGGTTGGCACTCGCTGACGCGCAACGAGGGGTCCGCCGGGCGCCGCAGGACGCGGCACGTCGAGAGGTCGTCGGCGTCGAGCAGGAAGACGTCGGCAGGGTCGATCCGCTCCTTTTGGACCCCCGAGGGGGCCATGAAGATGCCTTCGGGCCCGCGGATGGAGATCCCGCCGCCGGTGCCCGACACCCAGCCCAGGCCGTAGAACTGCCGACACAACGCGCAGATCAGGGCCGGAATGTCGCTGCCGGGCTGCATGGCGCCACTGCGCCGCGTGACCAACCGTCGGCGCTCGGGCAGTCTACACGACGGCTCCCCGGTGGGGCACGTGCGTAAGCTCGCGAGGGTCGCCGCGCAGGCGAGCGCGGAGATCCTCAACGGCGCCGCCCGTCGGGCGGTGCCGGCGCTGTCGGTTCGTCGAGCGGACCGCCGTCGACCCGCGCATGATGAACACATCGCGTCACCGGAAGGCGCGGGTACTTGGGCCAACTGCGATCCCGATCGTGGACCATGCAGCGCCAGAAGATCGACCCTCGGCTGCTCTCCACACGCCTCGCCAGCGCGCACACCCGGCACAGCCCCGCGTCCGTCATTGCGGTCGAGGGTCCTTTTCGGCCGGAGGCAAGATGAGCTGCTCCTCCTGTGCGAGCATGCCGAGGGCGAGGGCGAGACGAGCCGCCAGCATCGCGCGACCGCTGACCAGCCCCTTGCGGAGCTGCCATCCGCCCAGGAGCAGACCCGCCCCCCAGACGATCGCGGACACGAAGGTCGTCCACAACTGCATGGCGGCCAGCCCCAGAAGGCCGAACCCGATCCATACGCGCAGGGCCTGCTTCGCCCCGTCCATGGCGGGGTTGCTGGCCTCGGCCGCGTGCTTGGCGATGCGCAGCTCGAAGGTGCCGTCGTGAACGCGCAGCGCGACGGCTTCCTTCTGGACGCCGAGGTACTGCAGCGCGGGCCTGAGCGAGCGCAAGAGCGAGCGCTCGTCCAGGATCGTCCGCCCTCGAGCCACGATGGCCGCGTCGTAGGGGTCACGCACCTCGATGCCCTCGGAGAACCCGCGGGTGTAGAGATCGAGCTCGACCTCCCGAGCGTGGAGCCCGGCCTCGGCCGCCGCTTCGAGCTGCATGCGGTGCTCGTCACCACGCCAGGCGACCCCATCGGATGCGTCGCGTTTCGCCGGCAGAGGTGCGCGACGATCTCGCGAGGTGCCTTCTTCGCTCATGCCTTGCCGGCCCCGGGCGGGGGCGCGAGCCGAGCACGCATCGCCTCGGCCACGGCCGGCGTCACGTAGGGGGTGAAGTCTCCGCCGTGCCCCGCGATCTCTCGGACCAGTGAGCTGCTCACGAACATTCGATCGGCGCGCGGGACGAGGAAGACCGTCTCGATCTCGGGCGCGAGCTCGCGGTTGGCGAGGGCCATCTGGAACTCCGGCTCGAAGTCGCCCGTGGCGCGCAGGCCTCGGACGATGACCCGCGCTCCCCGAGCGCGACAGAAGTCGACGACCAGCCCGTCGAACCCGGCGACCGTCACGTTGGGGAGATCCGCCGTGCTCGCCCGGGTGAGCTCCAGCCGTTGCTCCATGGAGAAGTAGCCGGGCTTGGTCGGGTGCTGACCGATGCCGACGATGACCTCGTCGAAGATCCGCACCGCGCGTTCGATGATGTCCAGGTGCCCGGTCGTGATGGGGTCGAACGACCCCGGATAGACCGCGATGCGCGGTGGAATCGATGGGCGCGTCGAGCGCTCTGGCACGCGGGGAGTATACTCCGCCCGATGTCGCGGTTCCCAAACAGGCAAGCACGTCGGCCCCGTCGCGGCCGAAAGCCGGCGATGCACGCGGCCCTCGTGGTCGTGGCGGCTCTGGCCGGATCGGCCTGCAAGCGAGAGGAGCCCACCCCCACGAAGATCGGCGACCAGGATCCCCTTGCGCCCCATCGTCGCCCCGAGCGAACGGGCCCATTCAAGAGCCCCAAAGACGAGCCGCCGGGCCCCCGCGAAGGCCAGCAGCTCGATGCCCAGGCGCTCGAGAAGGCACTGGCGGAGGCCGACGAGTGGTTGGCCAAAAAGGAGAACGTGCGGGCGATGCGGGCACTCATGGGCTGCGTCAACAAGGTCGAGCAGAGCGTCCCCTGCGAGGCCCGCATGGCCATGGCGATCTTGCCGATCCGCAACTATCGGGCCCACGCGCTCTACTACCTCGCCGAGGCGAGCAAGGTGGATCAGCCGGAGGCTCCCACCTCGCTGTACCGAGACCTCGCCAACGTCGCGATCGATCACGCCCGGTTCGAGGAGGCTGCCGCGGCGATCGGCATCATCATCAACCGTGGTGAAGCCACCGCGCAGGACTACGCAGCGCTGGCCAACGCCTTGGCGGCGGACTCGTCGCGCATCGAAGAAACGATCGACGCCCTCGAGAAGGCGTATGCGCTGGACGATACGCAGCACGACTGGCTGCGGGACCGCGCGATCCTGGTCGCGCAGACCGGGGACGCCGAAAAAGCGCTCGGCCTGTTCGAGGAGTACCGGGCCAAGGTCCCAGGATCGACGCCGGAGCTGGCCCGCATCGACGTCCGCATCGCCGAGCTGCGCCGCATGGTGCAGGCGCAGGCCGCCGAGGGGGCCAAGCCCAAGGCGAAGCCGAAGGGTGACGCGCCGGCCCCCGCGCGCGGGGCCGATCCGGCGCCCGGCTGAGCTCCGGCCGTTTTGGCGTGCATCGAGCGTTCGCGGACGCTCGGGGGCCGCGATCGGCCCCCGCAGGGCAGCGGGGTTCGTCGGGCGAGGTGACGACCCCCACCCCGACGACGGCGTCCTCTCCCACCTGGCTGCGCCGATCCTCTGCTGAAGACGGCGCGGACCCCCGGTGGTCGAAGCGCGCCGTCGGGCGACGCGTTCAGGGTCCGTCGTCCCACAAGGCCGCCAGCGCGTCGGCGAAGTCCACGAAGGCGGTCCGGCAGGGCGGACCGTCCGCGTGCAGGAGACGATCGGTGCCGTCGCCGTCGGCGAGCTCGAGGACCGTCGACGAGCGCGTGCCGTACCCGAGCGCCTCTGCGTGCAAGCACACGCCCTCGAGCGGGGCCTCGTCATGCTCCCCGAGCAAGGCCGTCCACTCCGCGAGCGTCGGCGGGCGGGCGCGACCATCCCATCCGGCGAGCCTCTGCTGCAGCCGCTCGATGCGGCGTGTCGGCGCGGCGCCAAAGCTGCGCTCGGTCACCACGTGGATCCCCGGCGGCAGCACCTTCGCATGGTGCGTCGTGCCGTCGTTCCACACCAGGTGCGCCGAGCTGCGGTCGGCGACGATCAGGTGAAACGGGTTGTGCATGGTGGGTGCGGTCCTCCGCACGCGCTCGGCAGCCGCTTCGGCGGACGCCTCCTCGAGAGCATCGAGCACCAAAAGGCCCCGCGATCGCGCGTCGTCCCGACGAGGCGGTGCATGTCGGTTGGTGATCGCGGCGAAGACCCGGGCCGCGTTGATCCCCAACCAGGTGCCACCCGCTTGCAGGTCTCGTGGAGCCAGGATCGAACGCCCGCCCCACCCCTCGCGGGTCGGCCCGAGCGCGGGGCGGTCGAGCTGCTCGTCGCGATTGGCGGCCACCACCAGAGGATGGGAGCCCCACACGCGGTGAGCGACGATCAACGTGCACATGAGCTCTCCGAATCGTGACGCAGCAGTCGTCCGCTGTCAGGCGATCGCCGCCCGTCGACCCTCGATGATGCTCCGCCGGCTCGGCACCGTTGCGGAGGTCACTCTCCGACGGGGGTTTTCGGGGGAGGCGCCGAGGGGGTGCCGCCGGGGCGGGCGGTCGGGGTGCGCTCGAGGGCCTGACGCGCCTGCCGGTAGCGTCGCTCGAGGATCTCGCCCGCGACCGCTCGACCCCCGAGGCCGAACGCCAACGCGGCCGCGAGGCACAACGCGCCGAACAGGAGCCCGAAGGTCACGAGCACGAAATCCTCGGCGACGTCGAGCTGCCGAACCGCGGCCGTGAACGCGAACACCAGGATCGCGTAGCGGGCGAACTCTCCCATCCAGCGGCCGACCTCGTCGTCTCCTTGCCGGGCGCGAACGAGATCGCGGACGTAGTTCCCGACGGCGAACCCGATCCCGACCACCAGCAGTGCGATGACGACGTTCTTGACCGAATACGAAAGCAGCGCGTCGAGATAGGCGGCCCAGGTCTCGAGCTCGAGGTTCTCGAAGGACTGCGCCACCGCGACACCGATGACGCCGAGCTGCACGACGTAGCCGACCAGCTCGCTGTACTCACCCAGGCGATCGGGGCGCTCGGCCAGCCTGCGGAAGCCCAGACGCTCCATGAAGCGATCGAAGCCCAGGTTCCTCAGCCCACCGGCCACGACGCCGCGCAGGAGCTTGCCCACGAAGACACCCGCCACGACGATCAGGATCGACACCACGAGCGCGGGGAGTAGGCTCCAGAATTGCTCCATCATCCCGGTGAGTGGTCCGCTGAGCGTCTCCAAAGACAGCTCGTCGAGGGCGGCGATCACCGCCTGCAGGACGATGAAGACCATCACCGCGGTCGCCACGACGGCCGACGGCGAGGTCGACCCGGTCACCTTGTCGAGATGGACGCGAGCCGCCAGCCTGTCGAACCCGACCGACTGCAGAAGGTTGCGGACGATGGCGCGAACGATGCGGCCGCCGAACCAGCCGGCGAGCACCAGCAACACGGCCACACCGACGCGCGGGAGGATCCCGACCATGTAGTCGATCGCGTTGTGGAGGGGGCGGGCGATCGGATCGATGTGCAGCGCGTCGAAGGATCCGGCGAGGCCGAAGACCATGATGAGCCAAAACAGCACCCGGCCCACGCCTTCGGAGAAGGGCACCGCGTCGGGTCGCTTTTGTTCGGCCAGCTCCGACAGGCGCTGATCGATGCCGGCGCGGGAGAGCAACCCGGTCACGGCCATCTTCAGGATGCGTCCCGCGACGTAGGCGACCAGGAGGATGAGGATCGCCTTGCCGATGTGCGGCAGCGCCTGGATGACCGTGTCGACGAGCCCCCCGATGGGACTGGCGACCAGCTCCAGGCCCACGAAGTCCAGGACGCCGACCACCACCAGCAGCATCAGCGTCCAGTAGACCGTCTCCGCGACGAATCGCTCGACCGAGCCGTCTTCCTCCTTGCCCTTGCGCTCCCCGAGGAGCAGGCCGATGCCGAGTTTTTGCGCGACCTTGTTGTCGAGCTCGGTTCGCTGCAAGAGCTGGAAGACCCCGTAGCTCACCATCTTGGCGACGATCCACCCGGCGATGAACAGCAGGATCGCCCCGAGGATCTGGGCACCCACCGAGATGAGCTGGTCGTTGGCGAAGATCTCCCACTTCGCTTCCCAGCCTTCGTAGCGCTCGGCAGCGTCGATGGGCTTGGCCGCCGGAGCGGCCTTGGCCGGTGCGGCCACGCTCGCGGCCCCATGCGCATCTGCCGTTCGTGCGGCCGCAGCGTGGGCATGCATGCCGATCCCGACCGCCACCATGACCGGCAGCAAGAAAGCGAAGAGCGCGAAGAGGATCGTTCGACGTGCGTGCATGAGCTCCTCCTTGGAGGAGCCGTTCTATCACAGCCCTGCGGCCCGCTGCGTCGACGGGCGAGCTTCGCCGAGCTCGCCTCGGCGGTCGAGAACCTCGCGCAACGCAACGGCGAGCGCCTGCGTCGACGCTGGAGGCACGAGGTGGACGATGGCGTCGAGCACCTGCCCTAGCTCGGGAATGCCTCCGACGGCGGTCGCCACCACCGGCAATCCGTACCGGGAGGCTTCGGCGATGACGAGCGGCGCTCCCTCCGAAAGGCCGCTCGACAGGTCTTTGGACGGCACACACAGCACGCCACAACGGCGGAGCAGGGCATCCTTCGCCTCTCCGGTCACGAATCCGTGAAATCGTGCCGGGACCCCCAAGCGGTGGGCGAGCCGCTCGAGACGACGCCGCTCCGGGCCGTCGCCTGCGACGTGCACCACGGGCATCGGAGCGATGAGCGCTGCGGCGCGCAGAAGGTCGTCGACGCCCTTTTGGCGGATGAGACGGCCCAAAAACAGGATGTCTCGGCCTCGGGCCAGCGACAGGCCGGCGGGCGGCGAGGGTACGGCATGCAGCATCGACTCGACCTCCAGCGGAGCCGGATCGACGTGCAGGCCCAGCGCCCGGCGAAAACGCGCGCGCTTGTCCACCGAGGGGAAATGGATGACTCGTGCTGCGCGCACCTCGGCCGCGAAGCGACGCCGCAGGGGAGCGGGCAAGCGCATGAGGACGTCGACGTCGGTGCCGTGGCCATACAGCTCGAAGGGGATTCGGGCCGGCGCGCATGCACGCGCAACAATCCAGCCGGCCGGAAGCATCATGTGGCCGACGACCAGATCCGCCCCTTCGGCTTCGAGCTCCGCGACGAGTGAGCGGCGTAGCGCCCGCCACAAAAGCGGCACCAGGCATGCTCGCCACGGGCGTTCCCGTATGTTCTCCAGGATTCCGAAGCGTCCCGTCAGCGTGGACAGCCGCGCGGGTGCGTAGGCGATCCGCTTCACCACCAGGGGTGATGCGAGGTCGTCGGTGCACCAGCGCGTGCGTGGCGCGAGAACGACGACCTCGTCTCCCCGCTCGCAGCGCAGCTCCCAGTGGCGCCGGATGAAGGCACCGCGAGGGTCCCCCTCCCACTGGGGGAAGGTGGTGGTCACGACGACGATGCGGCTCAATGCGCGCGCTCCAGCGTGAAGACCACGAATCCCCCGAATCGCCACAACGGGGAATCCATCAGGCCCCACTCCACGCGCTCGACCAGGCGACCCACCCCCGGGAGCCGCACCAGTGCAGGGTGCAGCGTCGCCACGCGGATCCCCGCCGTCGAGTGCACGCGGACCCCGGGAGGCAGACGGGCGAGGAGCTCGGCCGGGGCGTCGAACCGGGTCTCGATCGCCCCTTCGTCGTACCGCGCGGAGGTGGGCCGGGGGCCTCGCAGGCGACGGATCAGGTAGCGCAAGGAATGGCGGTTGTAGGCATCGAACACGACGTGCCCGCCCGGACGCACCACACGGATCATCTCTCGCAGCGCACGGTCGAGATCCGGAACGTGGGCCAGCACCTTGAAGCTGCAGGCCACGTCGAACGATGCGTCCTCGTAGGGGAGGTCGGTTGCCGAGCCCTGGTCGACCGTCAGACCGCGCGCCCGGGCGCGCTCGAGCATGCCGGGCGAGAGGTCGATCCCTCGAGCGCTTCGGGCGAAGGCGGCGATCCGCTGCAGCACCAACCCGGTTCCGCACCCGACCTCCAGCACGTCCTTGCCCTCCCCCACCCTTCGCACCAGCTCGGCCGCCTGATCGTCGAGGAGGCGGTGATACCCTCGGTCCCGGCCGAGGTCGTATCCGTCCGAGAACGCGTCGTAGTACTCGCGGGTCCGCTCCGTGATCGGTCGATCGGTCATCTCGGCTTCCTCAGGGATTCGTAGAGAGCGGCGTATCGGTCGACCATGTGCGCGCGGTCGAACTCGAGGGCTGCCAGGCGGGCCGCTTCGGAGCCGAAGCTGCGGAGTCGGGCGGGATCCACCAGCGTCTCCCCCAGTCGTACCAGAAGGTGGTCGAAATCCCGGTCCGCCACGGCGAACCCCGGGCAAAGCCCGTGCGCGGCCCCGCGGGCGAAGATCTCGCCGAGGGGGCGAACGTCCAGGGAGACCAGGCCGACCCCGCGCGCGAGCCCCTCGAGGATCACGAGCGGCAGGTCGACCTTCTTGCGGACGTGATCCGCCAAGAAGAGCTGCAGGCTCGTCGTCTCCAGCAGGCCGAACATGTCGGGCACCTCCTCGAGGAGCTCCACCCGACCTCTCGCCACATCTTCCGCGACCTCGTCCTCGAGCCACCGCCGGGCTTGCGCGTGCCCTTCCCCTTTGGGTCGGCAGGCGATCGTCAGGCGCCACCCTGCCAGCTCGGGACGTCGAAGCAGCGCGGCCACCCTCGCCAGCCGGGCGGCGGTGGGTGGATCGAGATCCCCGGCGTACGCCAGGCGGCGAAACGCGGCAGGGTCCCGGGCCGTCCGACTCGGCAGCTCCACGCCCGGGTAGATCCGCACCACCCGGTCGGGCGCGCACCCGTGCGCGGCCAGGCGTTCCCGCGCCCAGTCCGAGGCGACCACGACCGCATCCAACCGGCCGATCTCGGCCGCCATGGCCTCGACGCCCGTCACCGACATGACGGTCTGCACCATCGTGCGGCGGGGCTGAAGTCGACGCAGCGAGGTCAGGACCGACGAAGTGATGCGGTTGGGCGTGAAGAAGAAGTGGAGGGGGAGGCGGGCGCGCCGGGGATCGACGAGCGCGGCGAGGATCCGCGCTTTGTCGGCCATCGACGGGGCATAGCCCATCGGCGGAGCATCGATCACGGTGTCGTCGGCTTCGGGCCGAAGCCGGTGGTGGGGATCCCCGAAGTAAGCGAGCGGAAAGTGCGGGGGGAGCCCCTCGACGAGGGCGCGCACCAGGACGGTCGAGCCGTCCCGAAAGGGCGGTCGCAGCGGTTTCGAAACGAAAAGCCAGCGGGACTCAACCGGCACGGCGCAGTTCCCTGAGATCGGTGAGCGTCACGACGCGAGTGACGAGGACCACGCCCACGAAGGTGACGGTGAGCGCCACGAGCTTGCCCACGATCGCGAGCTTGCCCAAAGCCCCGGCGGTCGGCACCGCCGGCCAGGTCATGGCCACCACCGCGACCGCGAGGGTGGCCGCGGCCACCTTCACCACCGACGCGAGCGGCAGCGCGGCGCCGAATCCTTGGCGAAGGAACACGAGTGCGCTGATGGCCGCGGCGAGGCCCGCGAGCGCGACGGCCCAGGCCGAGCCGGAGGTGAACATGCGGGGGACGAGGATCAGGCTGCCGATCACGACCACCGACAGCGGCACCAACACCAGTGCGACGGCGGCCTTGGATCGCTTGGCGCTGTTGAAGATCCAGGCCGTGGTGACCGCGAGCGAGCACCCCGAAAAGCCCCAGACCAGGAGGCGAAGCTCGTTGGCGGCCGCCCCGTAGGCGCGGGGGAACAAGAGCGCCTGGATGTCCCCCGCCGCCGCCGACGCCACCGCGCTCATCAGGGCCAGCAAGAGAATGCAGACCTTGGCGGTCTGCGCCAGATACAGGCGGACGCGCTCGGGCTCTTGCTGGGCGTCGATGGACGCGACGAGCGGGAACATGACCAGCGCGATCGCGTTCATCAGGCTGTAGGGGATCAGCGCGACCTGCTGGGCGCTGGAGTAGAATCCGACCGCGTCGGCTTCGGCCGCGGTCTCGGCGAATCGCTTGAGGAGCAGGACGTCCGCGGACTGAAGCAAGTTCACGACGGCGGTGAAGACGACGAGGATCCCCGCGAACGCGGCCATCGGGGACACGGCCGCGGCCGGGCCGCGGCTTGCGGGGCGCACCCCGGCGACCAGCACGACCGACAGGCCGAAAGCCAGCATGCTCGCGACGGTGAATCCCGCCACCGTGACCGTGAGCCCGAACCCGAGCGCCGCCGCGCCGATGATCAGCGCGGCCTTGGCTCCGGCCATGAACATGTCGAGCGCTGCCTGACGGCGGAAGCGACGCACCGCGTTGAGGGTGCCGAGGTTCACGGCGTACAGCGCGTAGACCAACGAGATGGGAGCCACCGCCGCGATGGGCCCGTCGAGATCCCGATCGCCCAGCGCCGACGCCAACGCCGGCGAGCCGACGAAGAACACCAACGAGGTCGCGCCACCCAGCACGGCGGCCAGCCTCAGCCCCCGCGCACGAATCGCTCCGTAGCTGGGGCAACCGGCGTCGAACTGTGCGGCCAACGGTCTGCTGACCGCGAAGAGCACCGTATAGATGATCACCATGTTGGGCACGGCGATGAGCCGAGCCACGACGTAGTACTGCCCATAGGTCTCGGGATCGTGCAGGTGCGTCAGGCCAATCGACACGGCATACGCCGCAACGAGAAACCACAGCTTGGCGATCCCCAGCCACAAGCCACCGCCGCCCAGCGTTCCTTTGCGCTCGATTGCCATCGTGTCGCCCGTGCGCGAGCGCCAGCAGGGTATCGAAGAAGTCACGCGGGCTCGCGACGCGGCAGACGGTGTTCCCCGCAGCCCTCCCGGGCGGCGCGCTGCGCGTTATCGCGCCCCCTGCGCAGTTTGACGCTCCCGCGGGCCGCTCCTATTGTTCGCCCAAACCATGTTCAAGCGGGCCTATAGCTCAGTCGGTTAGAGCGGCCGGCTCATAACCGGCTGGTCCCTGGTTCGAGCCCAGGTGGGCCCACCCTCTTCTTGCCGAGCACGTTCATGAATCCCGAAATCGCCGCGTTATACGAGCTACAGCAACGAGACCGCCAACTCACCGGCTTGGAGCGGCGGCTCGAGTCGATCCCAGCCCGTGTGCGCGAGCTCGACGAGGACTTGGCCAGGCTCGAGGCCATGCTGGAAGCGGAACGCAAGAAGTGCCAGGAAACGCGCGATTTCCAGCGCAACCAGGAGATGCAGCTCGTCGACGAGGAAGAGCTCCTCCGACAGAGCCGCGCCAAGCTGGCGCAGATCAAGAACGCCCGTGAGCTCAACGCCACCCAGCGCGAGATCGACACCACGCGGCGCATGGCGTCGGCCCGCTCCGAAGAGATCGTCAAGCTCCAAAAGGGCGTCGAGGAGGCCGAGCAACGGATCGCCGCCATGATGGACAGCCTGACGGCGCTGCGCGCCCAGGCCGAGGAGGAGAAGGCGCGACTGGCCGAGACCGAGCAGAAGCTCCGCAAGCGGATCGAACGCCTGCGGGAGGGTCGCGACGCGTTGACGGCGAAGCTCGAGCGAGACGTCCTGCGCACCTACGATCGCATTCGCAAGCGCGTCGGTGGGGTGGCGTTCGTCGGTGCGGTCGACGGACGCTGCAGCGCCTGCAAGATGGTCGTTCCGCACCAGATCTACGTACAGCTTCGTCGCGGTGACGAAATCCCGAGCTGCGAGTCGTGCGGCCGGCTGCTGTACTGGAGCGGTCACTTTCCCAAAGAGGAGAGCAAGACCAAGGATCGCGAGCCCAAGGCCAGCCCGCCCAAGAAGCGCAGCGCGGCCGACAAGGACTGAGCCGCCAGGAGCTCAAGCCCCGAACTTCGCGGCCCTTCGGCGCGCGCTCTCGCGAAGGTCCAGCCGGGCGTGCAACGACGCCGGCAGACCGGCGGCGACGAGATCTTCGACCCCGAGATCCGCCAGGCGCTTGCCCCGGTCGCGCTGCGCCGCCACCAGCCCTCCGATCTTTCCGTAGGCCTCGCGAAACGGCATCCCCCCCTCGACCAGCGCCTCGCACAAGTCGGTGGCGATCGCGTCCCCGTCGCGCAGCGCCTGCAACGCGGCGTCCTCGACCGGCTCGAGGTGATCGAGCGACAGGGCGATCATCCGCAGGCCGTCGAGGGTGCCGTCCACCGCCGCGAAGACGACCTGCTTGTCGTGCTGCAGGTCGCGGTGATAGCCGGCCCCCAACCCCTGGAACAGCGTCATGAGCTGGATCAGCTCGCCGTTGCGCAGCGCCGCCTGCCCCCGAACCAGCTCGAAGAGGTCGGGATTGCGCTTGTGTGG
>CAZYSW010000130.1:0-12881 GCA_964650105.1 uncultured Nannocystaceae bacterium | reverse complement strand
GCATGGGGACCCACGTGTTCCTCGACGATCACGTCTCGCTCGACGCCGCCGTGACGCTGGATCACCGCTGGAACTATCGACGCCCCCCGTTGCGTCCGAGCGAGGACGGGCTGGTCGTCGACACCCGGCCTTCAGGCTGGATCTTGCGCGACTCGGCCCTGACGGCCTCGCTGATGATCGGCTTCTCGCACTGGTTCTGATCGGGCAAATGGTGTAACGGGGGGCGAAGCGCGAGTGCCGGACCCGACCACGAATCGAAACGAGGCGAACGATGAGCAGTGAAGAGAAGACGATCTTCGGGCGCATTCTCGACGGCGAAATCCCGTGCCACAAGGTGTACGAGGACGACCACGTCCTGGCGTTCCTCGACATCCATCCGCTCAGCGAAGGCCACGTGCTGGTCATTCCCAAGGAGCGGGTCGCCTTTCTCCACCAGCTCTCCGACGACAGCGCGGCGGCGATCGGGCGGGTGCTGCCTCGGCTAGCCAGGGCCGTCATGGCGGCGACCGGCGCGGAGGCGTACAACGTGCTGCAGAACAACGGCCCCGCCGCCCACCAGGCCGTGTTCCACGTGCACTTCCACATCATCCCGCGACGTGGCGACCAGGGGCTCGGCATCGGCTGGAACCCCGTCTCGCTGAACCCCCAGACCGCCCGAGAGCTCGCCGAGCGCATCGCCCGAGCCCTTTGACTCACGGCTGCTCGCCCATGCTCTGCTCGACGCACTCGGTCTCGCAGGGGCCGCAACCGAAGCGCACGTGAAGGTGCTTGTCGTGCCCGTCGGCGTGCCGCACCAGACCACGGCGTGCGTGCGAGCCGCGGGGATACTGCAACAGGGCGTCGAGCGCCTCGGCGCTCGCGCCCGAAGCCACCGCCGCCCGGTACAGGCGACGCTGCGCCTTGTACTCCAAGAAGATCACCTGCGTGTCGACGCTCGCGAGGGCCACGACCAGGTCCCAGGTCGCCGTCCAGTCCACCCGTGACGGCGTGAGCGAGGCCCAGCTCGAGACGCCCGCTCGACGGGGAAGACGAATGTCGACGTCGCGGCCCGACTGATGCGAAGCGTGCGATCCCAGCGGCCCCCCTCGACTGCGGCTCATGGCGCCGATGGCGATCTCACCGGTCCAGCTCGTCGCGTCCCGAAAGGCTCGCATCCCCGAGACGAGCTGCGTCACGGCGTGGGTCGATCCGTACGCGGACTCGGGAAAACGAAGCCGATACCCGTCTCCCTCGGGGATCTGCACGCCGTTGATCAAGCGTCCCGCGTCCGGTGGTCCCACGCTGATGCCACCGCGCCGGATCACGCTTCCCTCCTCCTCGAAAGACAGCGGAGGGCCGCTTCGGATCCAATCGTACACGATCGGATCGACCCACACCGAGAGCCGCTCTCCCGGACGCATCTTGCCCTGGTAGGGCCAGTTGTAGGCGCGAAGGTCCGCAGCGTCGACGCCGTGCGCGACGCCCACGCGCCACCAGGTGTCGCCCTCGCGAACCGTTTACTCTATCTTCCGTCGTGGCGGTGGAACGACGGTCGTCTTGACCTCCACCCGAGTCCCGCGCCTGACGGTCTCCAGATCCGCGGGCAGATCGTTCCACGCGCGGAGCTGGGCGGGGCTCACCCGGTAGCGGTACGCGATGTGATCGAGGGTTTCACGCGGTGCGACCACGTGCCGGATGCGATGCGGGTTCGCGTGGTGGACGACCGCATGGCTCTCCGAGCACCGACCGTCGTCCACGGGCTCGGGTGGCTTCGCGGGTGATCCGGCCTCCTCCGCCTCCACGTCCACGCCTCGATCGAGCGCGCGTCGAGGTGGATCGACGCTCCACGTGGGCACGCGCCACGCGGCGAGCGCCGAGAGCCCTCCCGCCGCGGCCGACTGCGGCGCGGCCGGGAGCACCGCCGCCAGCGCGAGGCCGACGAGGGCCACCGGCCACGCTCGAACCGTGGCCGGCCGGCGCGGTCGAGCCATCACGCCTCATGTTGGTCGGCCCCGTCGGTGCCGGTCAAGCCGACCGGCACGAGCGCTCGCCGGCCACGCATCGCGAGGCCGGGGCTCGCCGACCCGGCCGCGGCGATCCATCCGCTATGGTTGACGTTGGCCCCTTCGTGCCCCGACCGCGGGGTGGGGGGACGTCGTCCATGGACGTTCTTGCTCCAGCCCTTGCCCTCGGCCTGCCGGCGGCGGCTTCGATGGTGGTTCTTTTGTGGACCGTCGACCGGCTGCTTCGCTTCGGCGAGCGGCGCGGCATCATCATCCATCCCCGGCGCTGGAACTCTGCAGGCATCGGCAACGCGCTCCTCGAGCTCCACCTGGCGTTTCGGTCGGAGCCTGCACGCATCGAGCTGCAGCTCGAAGACGAGGACCAGGACGCGATCGGAGATGGCCGCACGGACGAGGCGTCCAACGTCATCGCGATCGATTTCGTCCGACGCCGACGCGTCCACGTATCGTCGCGCTAGCACGGCATCCCAGACGCCGCGGCGGTGAGAATGCGGCCAGCGGCGGCGTTGGCAAGGCGCGACCCAGGGAATGTCGGGCCCGATTCGAGGTCGAACGACGCAGCGAGCCTCGCCGGATTTTCCGATGCCCGACTCGGCCTTCTCGTAAACTTCGGAGGTGCTCGAGGAACTCGCTCGCGTGATCCTGCGTCATCGTGGGATCGTCCTGTTCGCGGCGGCCCTCGCCACCCTGCTCGCCGTCGTGGGGGCGCTTCGGTTGCGGCTCGACTTTTCGTCGACCGCGTTCTACGGCGACGACGCCAAAGCGGCGAACGACCTCGCGGCCCACCGCAGCCGATGGGGTCCCGACGATCGCACGCTCGTCCTCGTCGCGCAGGCCCAAGGTGGCGGCGCGGTCCTGGAGGGGCCGTCCCGAGACGCGCTGCGGCGGCTCGCCGCCGCGCTCGAGGCTCTGCCCGAAGTCGACCGCGTCACGATCCTCCTCGACGTTCCGGCCCCCCCCGATGCGCTCGGCTATCCGCTCGTGCCGGTGCTCCGGTCGGAGGACGGATCTCGAGCCACCCTGCTCGTCGACCTCGCCGAGAGCACCGACGATCTCGCACGCACCGTGGAGATGGTCGACGCGGTCGACGACGTGATCGCGCAACACGGCGACGATGCGCTGATGCTGCAGTCGGCGGGCGTGCCTGCGATTCGGGCCTCGTTTTTCGCCCTGACCTTGCGCGACCAGGCGCTCTTCACCCCGCTGACCTTCGCGATCATGGCGCTGCTTCTGTGGCTGTTGTTCCGCAGGCTGCATGCCGTACTCGTTCCTCTCGTCGCCTCCCTTTTGCCGCTTTTGTGGACCATGGGCACCCTGGGTTGGGTCGGCGAGCCGCTCGGATTGCTCAACCAGGCCTACTTCACGCTGATCCCGGTCATCACGGTGGCCGACAGCGTCCATCTGGTCAGTCGGGCGCAAGAGGAGGCGCAGGGCGACGCACTCGGGTCTTCGCCGCGGCCTCCTCGCGAGGTGCTCGTCCGCGCCGTGGGCCGGGTCGGCTACGCCTGCCTGCTCACCAGTCTGACCACGGCTGCCGGATTCGCCTCGCTGGCGGCGGGAGGTCTGTCCATCACGGGTCGATTCGGCCTCTTCGCAGCCGTCGGCGTCCTGTACGGCTGGATCGCGGTGGTCGTCGTCGCCCCGGCCCTCCTGTCGTTTGCGCGTCACCTCGCCGTCCACCCGAGCCGACGAACCGACGGCGCGTGGATCGTGCTCCTGCGCCCCGCGCTCGAGCGGCCCCGCCTGTGGTGCGGCGTGTGCCTGGGGCTGGCGGTCATGGCCGTCCTCGCGACGCCGCGCGTGAGGATCGACAGCCGACTGTCGGCGCTCCTCTCCGAGGATCATCCAGTACGCCAGGCCAGCGAGCACCTCGATCGAGAGCTCGGAGGGACGCTGTCGATCGAGGTCGAGCTGCGGGGAGGTCGATGGACGGAGCCCACGGACATCGCCCACCTCCGCGCGTTCGAGCGCTGGGCCGCCGCGCAACCCGAAGTGCGCGCCGTCTTCGGCCCCACCACCCTGTCGAACCTCCTCCCCCCGGGCACCGACGCCACGTTGCAGGCTCGCCTCGCATCGATCCCCGGCCTCCCCCCCGTCTTCGCCCCCGATGGCACCGCGCGGATCATCCTTCGCGTGCCCGACCTCGGCGCCGAGCCCTTCTTGGAGCTCGAGGCCCGGATCCGCGGCGCGCTGGCGTCGCTCCCCTTCGAGACCACCGTCACCGGCACCGCGTCGGTCGCCTATCACGGTCTGTTCGAAATCACCGAGGACCTGCGCACGAGCGCGGCACTGGCTTTCGCCACCATCGGCCTGCTGATGGTCGCCGCCTTGCGGAGCGTTCGGCTCGCGCTTCTCGGCGTGCCCCCGAACCTCTTGCCGCTCTTGGTCGCCTACGGGGCGATGGGTGTCATCGGCGTCCCGCTCGACCCGTTGGCTGCCGTCATCTTGGTGGTCGGCCTGGGGATTGCGGTCGACGACACGATCCACCTGCTGGTGCGCCACGAAGAAGAGGCCAGGCCCGGCGTCGAGCCGACCACGGCCATCGAGAGAACCCTGAGCCGGAGCGGACGCGCGGTCGCATTCACCTCCCTGGTCCTGACTCTTGGCCTGTCCATCAACACGTTTTCCTCGTTTCCACCGCTGCGCATGCTCGGCACCTTGGGCGCCGGGCTCGTCATGCTCGCGCTCGTGGCCGACCTTCTTTTGCTCCCGGCTCTTCTGGTCCTGGCGAAGCGTTCGCGGCCCACCGCAGGGCTCGGTTCTCGGCCGGGATCCTGACGCCCAGAAGCAAGAGGGCATTCGCCACCGAAGCGGCAACCGCCGTCCACCAGGCTCCGAACACCAGCGGCACGGCGGCGAGCTCCAGCCCGACGGCGATGTAGTTGGGGTGCCAAAGCCAGCGGTAGACCCCCGACCGCACCGGCGGTGACCCGGGCACGACCAGGATGCGGGTGTTCCATCGGCGCCCGAGCGCCCTGACCGACAGATAGCGGAGCAGTTGCGCCAGACCGAAGATGCCCACCCACACCGGCCAGAGGTCGACGGGCTTGCCTCCCCGCTGCCACCCCTCGCAAACCCAACCGACCAACCATCCTCCGTGCAGCAAGAAAAACAGCGAATAGTGTCCGGGGGCGAACTCTCGAGCGCCGCGCGCCCGCGCCCACCGCTCGTTGCGTCGGGCCAGCACGAGCTCGGTGAGCCTCTGGCTCGAGACGAGGAGCAACGCACCGACCAGCATCACCACCGCAGCAGCGCTCCTTCGGCCGAAAACCCGGGCCCGAGCCCCACCACCGCGCCGAGCCCCGCAGTGGGCGCACGGGTCTCGAGCAGGCGACGGAGCACGAACAGCACCGTCGGGCTCGACATGTTTCCGAACTCCCGAAGGATCGACCACGCGGGCTCGATCCGCGACCTCGGTATGTCGAGCGCTTCCTCGTAGGCGCGAAGCACCCTGGCCCCGCCGGGGTGCAACACCAGGTGTCGGATGTCGGCCGACGACGCGCCCACGAGCGCGCCGATCTCGTCGAGGAATCCCCGCGCGACGTCACGGACGATCCGCGGGATGCTGCGCGCGAACCGAACCTCCAGGCCCTGCGCCCGCAAGGTCCATCCCATCACGTCCTCGGTCCCGTCGAGCAACCGGCTTCGACCGGCGACGACCTCGGGCGTCCCCCGGTCGGGGCACAACACGACGGCCGCGGCCCCGTCCCCGAACAGGGCGGTGGCCACGAAGTTCGACTTGCTCCGATCGGCGTGCACGAACGTGGTGCTGCAGACCTCGACGGCCACCAGCAACACCGAGCGTCCCGTGCCGCGTACGAGATCCGCTGCGCGCGCCAGCCCGGCGGCTCCCCCCGCACAACCCAATCCCCACACCGGGACGCGGGCCACCGACCGCGGCAGATCCAACATGCCGATCAGAGCGCTGTCGAGGCTGGGAGTGGAGATCCCCGTCGTCGACACGAACACCACGGCACCGAGATCGTCGACGGCCAATCCCGCGACTCGGATCGCCTCGGACGCGGCGCGGCGCGACAGGTCCAGGGCGACGCTCCGATAGACTTGGTTCTTCTCCACGAACGACCATTGTCGCTCGTACCACTCCAGCGGCCTGGCCAGCCACCGCTGCTCGATCCCGGTGTTGTCGAAAGCGGTCAGCATCCGCTCCACGTCGGGAAGATCGTCACGAAAGAAGCGCTCGGCGAAGGCGCGTGCCTCGGCCTGCGTCACGCGGTGTGGGGGTATCGCCGTACCGATCCCGGCGATGCAGGCCCGAACGCTCATGCAGGCTCCGACGACGTCGGATCGCGCTCTGGCGTGGCGCAGGTGTTGCGGAACACGTACTGGTCCAACCGTTTGCGATGGGCGCTGACCCAGTCGATGGTGGGGCGCTTCTTGGTGTCGGGCACGTATCCCAGCCGATACATGGCCAAAAGCTCCAGGTGCTCGGGAACCTCGAGCAACCGGCTCAACTCCTGCCAGGCCTCGGGGAACTCCATGGGCGTCGAGATGAACTGGATCCCCATCCCGAGATCGACGGTGGTGAGCCAGACGTTCTCGATCGCCATCCCCAGCCCGAGCAGGCTGTACAGCCCGCTGAGCTCGTCCTTCTTGTACTCCTCTCGATCGAGCAGCGCGGCGAGCAGCAGCGGGCTCTGAGCGACCATGGCCGCGTTGTCCTTGCCCAAAGTCCTGGGCACACCGAGCTTGTTCATGATCTTCTGCCCGGTGTCGGAGAACACGTGGGCGACGAACGGGCGCAGCGGCTTGGGGAGTCGATCGATGAAGATCCCGTCCCGGCGCTCTTCCATCTCGGCCTCGGAGAATCGGAAGTACTTGCGATAGCGAGTAAAGAAGCGCCCGCCCGCCATGAGCTCCTCCATCGTGCGTCCGGCGATCTCCGCCACCTTTCGCCGGATCCCCTCGTCGGTGACGAGCACGAACCTCCACGGCTGCGAGTTGAAGTGGCTGGGCGCACGTGAAGCGGCCTCCATGAGGCGATGCTGGTGCTCGAGGCTGACCGGCTCGGGCTTGAAGTACCCGTTGGTCGTGCTGCGTCTGAGGATTGCGTCACGTAGGTCCACGCGGGGCTCCTCACGATGGAGACGAGAGTGCGGCGACGTACCCGACGAGCCCCACCACCGCCAGGGTGGGGTGCCACGGGCTCGAGGGCCTGGCCCGCGGAAACGCGGCCAGCGCGGTCACGGTCAGCAGCAGCCAGGGTTCTCGCTCGACGATCAGGGCCAAGACCGTGCAGGTGAAGACGATCGCGTAGAGGACGTGGTGCCAGGTCCCGAACCGCACCCCACCCGAGCGCGCGAGGAGACCCACGGCACAGTTCACGAGATACGACGCGAGTCCCGTCCAAAACACCGAGGCGTCACCCTTCTCGGACCCTGACGGCCGAAGCAGTGTAGCCGTCTCGGCGCCCAGAGTCATGCGCCGACGAAGAATCACTCCGCCGCCACAACCAGGATCCCTCCGCGTCGATTCGCGCGATATCCTGTGTCGGTGCGCAAGCATCACCTTCTGTCCATGGTCGTGGCGTGTTGGATCGGCGGTTGCCGGAACCCCGAGCCCGCCCGACCGGACGCCGTGGCCGACGGCCCCGCGTCGTTGGCTGCGAACCCCGACCCGGCGTCCGCCGAGGCGCCCTCCATGGACGCAACCGAAGCGCCCAGGCCCGCCGGCAGCGCGTGCTTGCGCCCCGAGGACTGCGAAAGTGGGATCTGCGAGGGTCGCGGCTGCTCCGACGACGAACCGGGCACGTGCATGGACCGCGATCGAATGTGCACGCGCGACAGCAGGCAGTACTGCGGGTGCGACGGGCAGACGTTCCGCGGCTCGGGGAGCTGCCCCGGTGCACGGTACGCGCACGAGGGCGAGTGTTCGGCCGACATGGACCCACCGTCCTAGCAGGGTCTCGGAAACGTCCCGCGGGTCTCGCCCCTCGTCGGCGTCGCCGCCGACCCCGCGTCCTCACCCCGCGACGTCTCCGACCACCTCTCCGAGCCCCCGCATCACCCGCTGCGGATCGGGGTTCGTGGGCGTGCGCTCGCGCTCGGGCTCTCGGCCCTCGCTACACCAGGACGTCTTGCCCCGCGCTCAGCACGACACGCGGGAACTCCTCGCGCAAGAGCGTGATCAGGCGGACGAGCTCACCGATCGTGAACCCCTCTTTGGGCTCGATGATCACGGTCTCCTTGCCGGGGAACTTCTTCTTCACCGCATGGGCGAAGGACTCCACGTTGCGCAGATCTCGAGTCCGACGAGGGCTGCTGAAGTCGGGTGACGACGCGCTCATCACGAAACCGTCGGGCCCCGCCTCGATGGTGAACGCCAAAGCGGCCGACCCCTGCGGGAGCTCCAGCCCCCGGGGTGGAATGAGAAACAGAGGAATCGCCCGCAACCCCTGTCGAGGACTGTTGACGAACAACGAGAACGTCGGCGGCGTGATGGGGCGACTCTCCGCCGCCGCGTACGCGACCTGCAGGAGGGTCCGGACGGGGAGTTTGGGGTCGGCCCCGAACGCCACGACGGTGGGGAGCTCCACACCCATGGTGGCCGACTCCACCGCCAGCTTGAGCCAGTGATACTGGAACAGGTCGAAGAACGCCGCCGGGCAGCCGCTGGCGCACTCGGGTGCGGGCGCGGGATCCGGCACCACGCCGTCGTGCAAGGGGACGACGTCGAAATCGAAGATCTGCATTCCGCTCATGGTGAGCGTCACGAAGACCCCGGGATCGACCGGACCGCCATTGGCAGACGGAAGATTCTCGGTCCCCAGCGTGCGGTTCAGGTGATTGATCACGACCGAGGTGAACCCGGTTTGCCGCGTGATCGGATCGGCAGGGGGCGCCTCCGGCGGCGTCGCGGGCCCGAAGAGCAGCGCAACCAAGGGGAGCCAGTGCATCAGAACACCTCCACGGAGAAGGGCAGGTACGGGTCGATCGCCCCTTCCACGATGGGCGCTCGAGCCGACGACAACCCCAAAGCCCGACTCTCCAGCCTCTCCTCCACCACGTCCCGATCCGGAACGTCGCCCCCGAGCTCCGGAGGAACGAACGTGGCGAGACCGACGACCTCGTACTCTCCGTCTCGCTCGGTGGTCAGGACGTACAACCGATAGGGGGCGCGCGCGCAATCGAGGCGTACCAGGTGCCCGCCCCCGATCTCGTCGTGAGCCTCCTTGGCCAGGCCCGAGATGACGCTGCGGATGTCACCGCCGAACAATCCGAGCGCCTTCACCCGCTCCTCGGCGATGGCCGCCGCCTTGTCGATCAAGGGATCGATCTCGTGCTGCTCGACGGAGTCGCACTCGGCCCCTCGGATCTCGTTGGCGTAGCGCTCGACCTCGTGCACGAACCTGGCCTGCACCAGCCGTGGATCGGCGTGGGCGCGAAGCTCCCGATCCAGCGCCTCGAGGAGGCCCACGGGGGATCCTCCGGCAATCCAGCTCAACAAGAGGAATGCGTCGGCGCCTCCGACGTTCACCCCCGACGGTACGCACCCGCTCGTTCCTGCCTCCACGCAGTGAACGAACGAGGCCGCGGTCCGCTGGGCGGGCGGTGCCTTCGGGAGCGGCGCCGTGACCTTTTCGTTCCCCTTGCACCCGGTGAGCGCCAGCGCGAGGAGCACGGCCGCAGAAAAACCCCTACGGGACGCGATCATACCGTCCTCGCGTGAATAGCACCGCCCCGCGTTCACGGGCAAGGAAGCGGCAGCAACCGCCGAGGGCTCCGGTGAACGTTTGCAAGGGGTGGCTGCCCCGACGGGCCGGCAAAGCACCGACGGCCCGTGACGCGGCGCAATTGCACGCGCCACGAGCACGGCCGGCAGCCGGGCGTTCGTTTCGAGGCCGATACACCGGGCGTCATCCGCCGATAATTTGGGGTCGAGCGGTGCGCCATCCGAAGATTGCGCCCGTGGGCAGCCAGCAGATCCATGCCGGATCGGGCCGCGTGGTACGGCCCTCGTGGGTTTCACCCGATGGCCGCGCGACCTTGTTCAACGAGGATTGCCTGGTCGCCCTCGAGGGACTGGAAGAGGGATCCGTCGACCTGGTGTTCGCCGATCCTCCTTACTTCTTGAGCAATGGGGGCACGACCTGCATGGCGGGACGGCGCGTCAGTGTCTACAAGGGGGGGTGGGATCGGAGTCGCGGCGTCGAAGAAAACCACGCCTTCAACCGCCGCTGGCTGGAGAGTTGTCGGCGAGTCCTCGCCCCCAACGGCACGATCTGGGTCTCGGGGACCAGCCACGTGATCTACAGCGTCGGCTTCGCCATGCAGCAGCTCGGGTTCAAGCTGCTCAACGAAATCGTGTGGGAGAAGCCCAATCCCCCGCCCAACCTCTCGTGCCGCTACTTCACCCACGCGACGGAAACGCTGCTGTGGGCGGCACGCGACCGCCGTTCGAAGCATCACTTCGCGTACGAACGAATGCGCGAGCAAAACGGCGGCAAGCAGATGAAGTCCGTCTGGCGGATGACCGCACCCGGCAAGGCAGAGAAGCTGCACGGCAAGCACCCCACGCAAAAGCCCCTGGCGCTGCTCGAGCGCATTCTCCTGGCCTCCTGTCCGCCGGGGGGCTTGGTGCTCGATCCGTTCAACGGGAGCGGCACCACCGGCGTGGCCGCGGTACGCGGGGGCTGGCGTTACGTGGGGATCGAGCTCGACCCGAACTACCTCGAGCTCACCCGCAAGCGACTGATCGACGAGGTCCCCGCCTGGGGCGACCCCCGGGCCCGTCGAGGCAAGCTCCGCCTGGCCCAGGGCTGACCTCGGTCAGCCTTCCATGATCTCGGACTCTTTCTTCGCGACCATCTCGTCCACGGACTTGATCTCCGCGTCCGTGAGCTTCTGGACCTGCTCGAGCCCCTTCTTGAGGTCGTCTTCCGAGATCTCCTTGTTCTTCTCGGCTTCTTTGAGGAAGTCGTTGGCGTCGCGGCGGGCCTGACGGATCGCGATCTTGGCCTCTTCCCCCGCGTCCTTGACCTGCTTGACGAGCTGCTTGCGCCGTTCCTCGGTGAGTGGAGGAATGGGCACGCGCACGACGACACCGTCGTTGTTGGGATTGAGACCGAGCTGCGAGTTGTTGATCGCCTTCTCGATCGCCGCGATGGTGTTCCGATCGTAGGGCTTGATCACCAACAGCCGCGCGTCCGCGACGCTCACCGTACCGACCTGCTTGAGGGGAAGAAGCGTCCCGTAGCTGTCGACCTTGATGTCGTCGAGGATGGCCGGGTTGGCTCGGCCGGCACGCACGCGCGCGAGCTCGCGGCGCAGGCGCTCCAGAGCCTTCTGCATTCCGTCCTTTGCCAGTTCCTTTGCGTCTTCGAACATTCCTCGCCTCCTCCTTCTCGCTACTCGCTGCTGACGATCGTGCCGAGCTGCTCACCGGTCACGACGCGCCGGATGTTCCCGCTGTTGAGCATGTCGAAAACGACTATGGGAAGCCCGTTTTCCTTGCACAGGGAGATCGCGGTGGCATCCATCACGCCCAACCCGCGGTTCAGCACGTCCATGTACGTCAACCGGTCCAACCGCCGCGCGTCCGGATGAACCGCGGGATCCTTGTCGTACACACCGTCGACCTTGGTGGCCTTGAGCACCACGTCCGCGCCGATCTCCAATGCGCGCAGCGCAGCCGCCGTATCGGTGGTGAAGTAGGGGTTGCCGGTGCCGGCGGCGAACAGGACGACCTCGCCGTTGCTCAGGTGCTTGAGCGCGCGGCGCCGGATGTAACTCTCGCAGACCCGTTGGATGGTGATGGCCGACATGACCCTCGTCTTGAGGCCTTGTCGTTCGAAGGCGTCCTGCAGGGCCAGCGCGTTGATCACCGTCGCCAGCATTCCCATGTAATCCGCGTGCGCGCGGTTCATGCCTTGGGCGGCCCGACTCACCCCGCGGAAGATGTTCCCGCCCCCGATGACGATGCCGACCTCGACCCCGAGGTCGGCGACCGCCTTCACCTCCAGCGACAGCGTTTCCAGCACCCGGCCGTCGATCCCGTAGCCGTCGCCCTGGAGCGCCTCGCCCGAGAGCTTGAGGAGGATTCTCCGGTACCGGTTTTCGTGCTGGGCTCCACCGCGGGGGGTCCTGGGTTGGCCGGCGGGCACCGGCGCGCCCGCCGCGACGAGGAGCGCTCAGCTCCCCTGGACCTGCGCGGCCACCTCGGCCGCGAAGTCGTCTTGCTTCTTCTCCAGGCCCTCGCCGAGCTCGTATCGAACGAAACGCCTGATCTGAATGTTCTCGCCGAGCTTCGCGATGAGCTCCTTTTGGAGCTGCTCGATCGTCTTCTTGTTCTCCTTGACGAAGGGCTGCTCCAACAAGACGCGCTCGGAGTAGAACTTGTTGATCTGCCCCTCGACGATCTTGTCGATCATCTTCTCGGGCTTGCCCTCGGCGAGGTTGCGCTCGCGCAAGACCTCGCGTTCTTTGGCGACGACCGCCGGGTCCATCTCCTCGCGCCGGATGCAGTCTGGATTCATCGCCGCGATCTGCATGGCGACGTCGTTGGCGAACTGCTTGAAATCGTCCGTCTTCGCCACGAAGTCGGTCTCGCAGTTGACCTCCAGCAGCACGCCGATGCGATTGTTGGAGTGGATGTAGGATACGATGAGGCCCTCCGTGGCGGCCCGGCCGGCCTTCTTCGCAGCGCTGGCCAGGCCCTTCTTGCGCAGGAATTCGGTCGCCTTCTCGATGTCACCGTCGGTCTCGATCAAGGCCTTCTTACAGTCCATCAGGCCGGCCCCCGTGGCCTCCCGAAGTTCCTTGATGAGTGCTGAGCTGATCTCTGCCATGACTTCTCGTCGTCTGTTCGTGGTGAGGGGTGCGTCTTCAGCCCTCGTGGGCCTCCGGTGGCACCACGGTCTCG
>CAZYSW010000129.1:10062-12914 GCA_964650105.1 uncultured Nannocystaceae bacterium | reverse complement strand
CCCGGAGACGCATCGACGATGCGCACCTTCGCGCCGCCCTGCAGGCTGAACTCGACGTTCCGGTGGTTTCCCGGCCCCTCGCGAGCATCGACGCGTGTTTCCAAGACGACGGCCTCCGGCGAGGTGCGATCTGCGCGAAGCGCAAGACCATGGAGGATCCCCGTCACCGCGAAGATGGTGCCGAGTACCACGAAGGCGGCGCTCCATGGGTGGGTCGGGCGGGCGCGCCGTCGTGCTCGACGCTGCACGATCAGCGCGACCAAGGAGGACCACCCACAAACCAGCGCGGTCCAACCCATGCCGGGCGCTCCGAGCGCTTCGACCACGAGATCCCACCAGGTCCCGGGGCGATCGACCTCGCTGCCCCCGGCCGTGGCGTGCAGTTCCACGCGGCGACGCACCACGCCGAGGTTGTGACGCGCGGCCTCGACCAGCTCTGCGGTGGCGCCGTACTCGAACTGCATCGCCCGCGCGAGGTGGTACGTCGCGCGCCCGTTGTCGCCGAGGTGCGCGTAGGCTGTGCCGAGGTTGTACGACACCAGCGCGCTCGGCTGAGACAGCAACGACGCCGCTTCCTCGTAGGCTTCGACCGCGTCCTGCCACTGTTGGGCCGCAGCGGCCTGATTTCCGCGCACGAACGCATCGTCGACCGCGTCGGCGCCGGCCGACCCCGGAAGCGAGATCCCCAGCACCAGCACCAGCCGACGCACGGTGCCCCCGAACCGTCGTGCGACGAGCCGCTCGCGTGCGGATCCGCGGGGACGGGGGCACCGGCGACCGGGTGCGCGAACGCACCTTCGCGATCGGAACGTCGTCTTCCCCGTCATGCGACCCCCTTGGTGTCCGCCAGGCTTGATCGCCGCGCCAGTTCGAGCGCCTCCTCCAGCAACGCCGTCCGGGCTTCGGCCGTCTCTCGCTGCGCACCGAACCGGGCGGCATCGCAGCGGTCGAGCAGGGACTCCAGCTTTCGCAGATCGCCCGACGCCACGCCACGCGCGGACAAGAGCGCCATCAACTCCGGGCGAGGGAGGCCCACGCCCTCGGGCCCCGCACGCTCCACCGCGAGCTCGTGCAACAGGCTCGACACCGCCGCGTGGAACCCTTCTCCCGACGCCACGGCGGCCTGCGCCGCTTCCACGCGCAGCCTACGGCGCATCTTCGTGCGCGCGCGGGCACGCATCGCCTCGTCGGGGCCCAGACGTCGCCACAACGCGCCGCCGAGCAGGCCGGCAGCGGCCAGGGTGGGGACCGCGAGCATCCCGTACGTCCACCGCGCGGGGGTCAACCAGGGCTCTTGCGGCTCGTGCCTGGGCACCGTGCTCACCGCGATGATCTCGGCGAGTGCCTCGCCTTCGTCCTCGTCGTCGCCCTGCCCGGCTCGATCGCCGTCCGTGGCGGCCTCGAGCGCGAGGTCGCGACCCCCGACCCTGACTTCGATCGGCTCGGTCTCCACGGTCTGGTAGCGCTCGGTCGTGGGGTCGAAGAAGCTGAAGCGATGGGACGGCACCGTCACGATTCCGGCCCGCTCCGCGATGACCAGGAACGCATAGGTTCGTCGGCCCCCCACGACCGGCCCGGCGTGCCGATGGACCTCGACCTTGGGGTCGTAGCGGCGCGCCCCCACGATGTCCGGCCACGCGCCCGGATCGATCACGTTGATGTTTCCCTGCCCTTCGATCTCGACCGTGAGCGTGAAGGGCTCGCCCGGCTCCACTTCGGTCCGATCGACGGCTGCCGCGATGCGGTAGCTCCCCACGTTGTTGGGCGAAAACCCGGGCGGCTGCCCCTCGGCCGGCAAGGGGAGAACCTCGATCTCGATCGGTGTCGACGCGTCGCGGCGCCGCAGGCCGATCGCGATTTCGGCCGAGCCGATCGTCGCCGTTCCGGCGCGCTGCGCAAAGAGCGCGCGCTTGATCCCGGGCTGCACCCGGTAGCGGTACCCGCCGACGTCGGCGTAGCGCACCTCGCCTTCGGGGAGCTCCTCGGAGAAGAAGTCCTGGAAGCTCGGCGGGGTCCGCAGGTGAACGTCCAGGAAGCGTCGGCGCTCGTAGACGTCGAGGGTATAGGTGATCTGCTCGCCGACGTACGCGCGGGTCTTGTCGGTGGTCGCCCACAAGAACACGTCACCGCGAGGTTCCGTCGGCCCCTCCGTCGGATTGGTGGCGACCTCCTCACCCTCGGCGAGCACGGTGAGCACCACGTCGTTCGATCTCACCTTCTCGCGGGTGTCGGGGTCCTCGACCGAAAACGACAGCGTGAACGTCCCCGCCTCGCGCGGAGCGAGCACCAGGCTCGAGGTGCGCGTGATCAAGGACGAGACCCCTCCGTGCCCGAAGGACACCTGACTCCCCGTCGCCTCGGGAAGCTCGCTGACCACCACGAACTTCTCGAGGATCGCGTCGGGCAACGCTGGCGAAGGCAGGCGTCCTCGCCCTCGTCGCGCCACTTGAAGTTGCACGGCCACCGATTCCCCCACCCGCATCTGCGTGCGATCGACGGCGATCCGCGCATCGAGATCCGCCGCTCGTGCGCGCCGGGCCGGGCCGAGGGCGCAGGCCGCCGCGGCGAGCGAGAGGGAAAAGCGTCGTCGTCCGAGGCGGCGCATGCCTACCAGTCCTTCTCCGGTTCCACGTAGCCCCCCACCGGACGGTCGAGGACGAACGGATCCTGCTCGTCGAGCTGCTCGAGTGCGCGCTCGACATCCATCTGGTCGAGGGGACGACGTTGCGGCGGCTCCTGCGGTGCGTCCTGCTCGTGCGCGTCCTGTTCCTGCTCGCCTTGCTGCCCGTCGGGTTCGGGCTCGTCCTGGTTCGGCTCGTCCTGGTTCGGCTCGTCCTGGTTCGGCTCGTCCT
>CAZYSW010000129.1:0-9962 GCA_964650105.1 uncultured Nannocystaceae bacterium | reverse complement strand
GTCCTGGTTCGGCTCGTCCTGGTTCGGCTCGTCCTGGTTCGGCTCGTCCTGGTTCGGCTCGTCCTGGTTCTGATCCTCCTGGTTCTGATCCTCCTGGTTCTGCTCGTCCTGCTCCTGCTCGTTCTTCTCCTCCTCTTGCTGACGCTTGCGCAAGAGCGCCAGCTCCAGGTTCCACTTCGCATTGGCGTGATCGGGGCGAGCCTGGAGTGCGGCGATATACGCCTCGATCGCCGCGTCCCAGTTCTCGGCATCGAGCTCCAGGTTTCCGAGCTCGTAGAACGCGCTCGCTCGCACCACGGGATCGTCCGCCTCGCTGGCGCGCTGAAACGCGGTCCGGGCCAGGTCCTTCTCACCTTGCGCCAGGAGCACGAGCCCTCGGTCGAAGCTCAGCTCCGGGCGGTCACCGTGCCGATCTCGGGCGAGATCGAATCGCCGCAAGGCCTCGTCGTGCTCGCCCGCCTCGTACGCCTCGATGCCCGCCTCGACGTCCGCGTCGTGGTCGGCCAGGAGGTCGGCCAACCATCCCGCGACGAGCACACCGAGCAGCCATCGCGAGGCGATCACGCGGGGACCCTCCTGCGGTCCGGGAGACTCAACGACAGCGACAAGAACAGGAGGGCCGGGAGGAGCAGGAACGAAAAGCCCTCCTCGCGATGGATCTCGATGGTGTCCTTTTGCTGACTGCGACTGAGGTCTTCCAACATGGTGCGCACCTCGTCGAGGCCGAACCGCTTGGTGTCGACCTTGATGTAACGCCCGCCGGTGACCTTGGCGATTTCTTGCAGCAGGGTCTCGTCGAGGCGGGTCATCAGATAGTTGCCCTGCTCGTCGGTGACGAACCCGTCCGGGTTGCCCTGCTCGTCGAAACGGGGGATGGGTTCGCCGGATCTCGAGCCGATCCCCACCGTGTAGATCCGCACGCCGAGACGCGCCGCCTCCTCGGCCACCTCCATGGGTCGGCTGACGGTGTCCTCACCGTCGGTGAGGAGGATGATCGCCTGATCGCTCTCGGCGGGGGGGATCTCGGACGACGGCTGCGAAGGGTCGTCGGGATTCCGCTCCGCATCGTCCTCGGGCGGCCGCCGTGCGTCGATCAAGAACTGCAGCGCCAGGCGCAAGGCCTTGCCGATCGCCGTACCCCCGGGGTTCTCCATCCTGGGGTCGGCCCGATCGAGGTACAGCGCCAGCATTCGCGAGTCGCGGGTGAGCGGGAAGCCCCGTGGTCGGCCGGCGAACACCACCACCCCCACCCGATCCCCGCGCCGATCGGCGTCCTCGAGGAAATGCTTGAGCTCCGCCTCCAGCCGCTCGATGCGGCTCGGGTAGACGTCCTTGGCCAGCATCGACTTGCTGTAGTCGACCACCAGGACCACATCCAGACCGCTGGCAGGCACGATCTTCGCCTTGCCCCCGTACTGCGGTCGCAAGAGCGCACCGACCGTGAACGCCAGACCGACGGTCGCGAACGCCGCCGAGGCCAGGCGGTTGCCTCGATGCACGCTGCCGACCAGACGCGCGACGAGACCGGGATTTCCGAGCGCCTCCATCGCGCGACGGCGTTGCCGGGCCGCGAACGCGAACGCCAGCACCGAGGCCGGCACCAAGAGCAGCAGCCACCACAGCCAGCCGGCGGCGAAGACCAGCTCGTCGAGCGTCCCCGCCTCCGCCGCGGCCCCGACGACCCATGCTCCGTTCATGGGAACCTCCGCAGGCGAGTGGTCCGAAGCCCGATGTCCAGCGCGAGTAGGCCCAGCGCGGGCCACAGAAACAAGAAGAACAACTCGGGCCGCACGGCCTGGCCCTCGATGGTCGATTTCTCCAGCTTGTTCAGCAGATCCTGGAAGCTGCCGCGGAGCGCGTCCTGATCCACCGCGGTATACGCATAGCCCCCGGTCATGCTGGCGATCCGCTCCAGACGACCGGGATCCACCGACCCCTGCATCCCACGGTGATCTCCCATCAGCACCGTGTAGATCTGCACGCCGCGATCGGCTGCCGTCTGGGCCGCGGTGTCCGGGTCGAGCCCTGCCGCATTGTGCACGCCGTCGGTGAGGAGCACGGCCACCTTGCTGTCGGCCTCCGATTCCTGGACGCGGTTGAGCGCCACCCCCAAGCCGGCGCCGATGGCCGTCTGGCTGCCGTCCATCACCCCCAGCCGCAAATTGGCGACCAGCGCCCGCAGCACGCCGTGGTCCATCGTGAGCGGCGAGACGGTCGATGCGGACGACCCGAACACCACCAGCCCGATCCGATCGCGTGGTCTGCGTCGGATGAAGTCGTCGATGACCAGCTTGGCGGCACCCAGGCGGTTGGGCACCAGATCCGGCGTCTCCATCGACTCCGACAGATCCAGCACGATCACGATGTCGATGCCCTCGTGCTTGATCTTGTCGGCGCCCCGCGTCGACTGTGGACGCGCGAGCGCGACGGCGAGCAGGACTGCCGCCGCCAGACGCAGGCCGTCGGGCAAGTGGACCATCCGCGCGGCCACCCCACCCTTCAAGCGGCGCAACGACCCGACCCTCGAGAACCGGAGCGTGGCGGGACGCGGGGCCCAATAGGCCCTCGCGAGCACGGCCGCCACGGGCACCAGGGCCGCGAGCAGCCACCATGGCGACGCGAAGACCAGGTGGCGCACGCCTGCGCCCAGGTGGATCACCACGCCGCCCAACGCCAATCCCAACGCCGCCCCGGCCCAACCGAAGATGCCGACCACGCCCTTCACGGACGCACCTCCTCGCGCTTTTCGACCGCGGCTGCTTCACCACCGGCGGCCGCGGTCCCGCTCGCGGTCGACGTCGGGGGCTCGGCGGCTTCGGCCGCGTCTGGGGGTCGGCTCGCACCTCCGGGCTCGGGTGGGCCGGCCCCGCCCTCGCGCTCGCGTGCCGCCGGCTCCGGCCCCCCCGCGCTCGACATGGTCTCGCGCACCATCGTGCGCACGCGCTCCAGCTCGCTGCGCGCGTCGTCGAGCTCGGGGGCAAAGCGAGCGAACTTCACCAGATCGCAGCGTTCGAGGAACGCGACCACCTCCGTGGCCGACAGCGGGGCCAGGCGATCCGCCTCTCGGATCAGGGTTCGCCGGATCTCGTCGGTCGTCCGATCGAGTGCCTCGATGCCGAACCGCCCCTCGAAGTACGCCTTGGCGATCTCCGTGAGCTGTAGATAGTAGTCCTGCCAGCGCCCCTGCTCGACGAGGCCGCCCTTCTGCAGCTCGTCGAGCGCTCCCAGGGCGACCTCGTGCGGAGGGATCGGTGGGGGCGCCGGCACCACCCGCGGGCGGTTGCGCAGTCTCCGACCGATGATCCATCCCAGGGCGAGCGCACCCAAGAGCCCCAGCACCCCGTAGATCACCAGCTCGGCCACTCGATTGGGATACGCGATCGAGATGGGCGGGTCCTCGCCCTTGCGTTGGGGATCGGCCTCGTTGGCCAGCAAGGCTTCGACGGTGAAACTGCGCGACGGGACGTCGACGGTCTGCACCTGCCCGTCGGGCGTCACGTAGGTCAAGGGGAAGGCCGGAACCCGGGCCTCGCCCACGTCGAAGTACTGCAGCGCGATCGTGAACACCTTGCGCAGCCCCTCGCCGGTGGGCTCGGGCTCCGACTCCGCGACGGAGACCAGGTGCAGCGGATCGAAGGACAGCACGCTGGGGAGGTTGACGGAGTAGCCGCGCGGATACGCGACGGTCACCTCGAGCTCCAGCACGTCGCCGATGTTGGACGGGTCGGGCGAGATCCGGGTGGTGATCGCCACCGGCCCCTCGGGGGTCGTGGTCTTCGAATCCTCCTCGTCCGAAGGCGCGGCGGGTCGCTCGTCCGGTGGCTCGGCCGCGGCCGCGACGGCCTCGGTCTCCCCCGTCGGCGCCGCGTCCTGCCCCGGCCCCCCATCGGGCGGAGCCATCAGCAACCAGCTCGCGACGATCAGCGCACCCGTCATCGTCGAAGCCTCCGATTGCGGCGGGCGAAGAAGGCGACCAGCGGCTGACGCCAGTCGTCCCCACACCGAATGCTCACCATCTGCAGCGACAGCTTTCGCATCAGCCGCTCGAACTGCAGGCGCTCGCGCCCGACCTGATGGCGATACCGGTCCGCCATCTTCGGCCCGAGATCCACCACGTGGTCGCCCCCCAGGCCGAGGAGCTCCAGATCCTCGAGCGCCACCAGCCCCAGAGGCGGCAACTCGAGCTCGACGGGGTCCTCCACCCGGATGGGGATCACGTCGTGGCGCCGCCGCGCCAGCTTGAGCGCCCGCTCGAACCGACTCGTCTCCTGCCCCCCGGCGTCGGGGCTCACGGCATCCACGAAGTCCGAGATCAGGATGGCAACGCTGTGCCCCTTGTGCAGCCGCGCGAGGTACTCCAATGCGGCCGCGGGATCCGTGCCCCGGCTCTCCGGGACGTGCGACAACACCCGCGAGATCACGGCCAGCACGTGCTTGCGGCCGCTGCGAGGCGGCACGAACACCTCCACCCGATCGGTGAAGCCGATGAGGCCGACCCGGTCGTTGTTGAGGATCGCCGAGAACGCGAACGTGGCGGCGAGACGCGCGACCAGGTGTCGCTTGTCGTACTCACGGCTGCCGAGATCGAGGCTCGCGGACATGTCGACCACGAGCATCACGGTCAGCTCGCGTTCCTCGGTGAACAGCTTGACGTGGGGCGCCCCGGTACGGGCCGTCACGTTCCAGTCGATGGTGCGGACGTCGTCGCCGGGCTCGTACGCCCGCACCTCCGAGAACGCGATGCCCTGCCCCTTGAACACCGACTGGTAGGAGCCGGCCAGGTGCTGGGTGACCAGGCGCGAGGTCTGGATCTCGATGCGGCGAATCTCCCGCAGAAGCTCGGTCGTACGAGCCCGGGCGTCCTCGACCTGTGCTGTGCCTTCCACTCCCATGCGCCGACGCTCACGGAACTTGCACGTGCTCCACGATCTGCTCGACGGTCTTTCCTTCGGCTTCGGCCTCGTAGCTCAAGATGATGCGGTGGCGCAGCACGTCGGGCGCGATGGCCTTGACGTCCTCGGGGCTCACGTAGCCGCGCCTCCGCATGAAGGCGTGGGCTCGAGCGGCCTGGAACAACGCGATCGAGGCGCGCGGCGAGGCGCCGAAGTCGATGAAGGGGACGAGGTCGCCCAGCCCCGCGGCGTCCGGCTTGCGGGTCGCCCCCACGACGTCGACGATGTACCGCCGGACCGGCTCCTCGACGATGATCTCGTCGAGCGTCTTGCGGACCGCCTCGATCTCCTGCGGACCGATCACCGCCTGCGCGCGCGGGGGCTCGGCCTCGGGCCCGGCGCCCATGCGCTCCATGATCAGCAGCTCGTCGTCGACGCTGGGATAGTCGACCTTGATCTTGAACATGAATCGGTCGAGCTGCGCCTCGGGGAGGTTGTACGTCCCCTCCTGCTCGATGGGGTTCTGCGTCGCCAGGACCAAGAAGGGCCGCGGCAGCGCGTAGGTCTTGTCGCCGATGGTCACGCTCCGCTCGGCCATCGCCTCGAGGAGCGCGCTCTGGACCTTCGCCGGCGCCCGGTTGATCTCGTCGGCCAGCAGCAGGTTGGTGAAAATCGGTCCCTGCTTGTTGGTGAAGGTGCCCGTCTGGTGGTTGTAGATCACCGTGCCGAGCACGTCCGACGGCAACAGGTCGGGGGTGAACTGAACGCGACTGAACTGCATTTGCAGACAGTCCGCCAGGGTCTTCACCGTCAGCGTCTTGGCCAACCCCGGTGCGCCCTCGAGCAGCACGTGCCCACCGCACAACAGCCCCATGAACACCCGCTCGATCATCGCGCTCTGTCCGACGACGACCTTGTGGATCTCGGCGAACAACCGCTCCAGGAAGGCGGACTCCCGCTCGACCATCTGGTTGACCACGCGAATGTCGTAAGCACCTACGCTCATCGTCTTCGTCTCGAATTTCGTGCTCGCGGGAACAAAGGGCGACCTGACGTCCGGGGCGAGGTCGCGACGGGATCGAGCCGCGCTTGCGGGCGACCGGACGGGCTCCCCGGGGACGCGACCCCGATGCCCTCGTCGCCCCCGGGCGGGGGCGGCGAACCGCGTTCGGTGGGGGATTATTCCCTCGCCCCCCGTGGGGCGCAAGCTGGCGAAATCTGCCGCGTTTTCGCCGGTTTGACGGCCGCGAGCCGGTGTTCTACAACCCCCCCGGCGAAGGCGGCATCATGAAAGCGGGCACCCATCACGATCGACTTTTCGACAAGCGCGTGGTTCGACGGAACATCCGAGAGGGTCGCGTCACCAAGGAGGAGTACCAGGCGTTTCTCCAGTCGCTGCCCGATCGCGCCGATCACATCAAACCCCGCGACGAGGGCGGCGACGACGACGGCTACGACGCGCGGAGCCAGCCCCGCGCCGCCGCGGCACGTCCGGTCGGCGCCGCGCCGGCCCCCGCAGCCGGCGAGCCCGCGAGCCACGACGCCGATGCCCTCGGCGCGAGCGGACCCACCTCGCCCGAACCCGTTGCTCCCGCCCCCGTCTCCGAGGACGAGCCCGCTCCAGGTGGCGATCCCCACGTGTAGAGCGATCGCGCTCCTTTTGGTTCTCGGGAGCACGGCCTGCCGCCGCGTCGACGATCCGCCGCCGCGGACACGCGCGGCCACGACCCGCCAGGCCGAGACCTCGTCCGTCGACGCCCCACCTCCGCCATCGTCGGGGGGGATGACGGTGGTCGTGCCGGATTTCGCACAGGTCGCGGCGAAGCTGAGCCCCTCGGTCGTCACGGTCATCGCGACCGTCAAGGACCGCAACGACGATCGCCGGAACAAGGTCGTGCGTGGCCTGGGCAGCGGGATGATCGTCACCGCCCAGGGACAGGTGCTCACCAACGAGCACGTCATCGCGTCCGCCACCCGGATCGACGTGGAGCTGTCGAACGGAGAACGAATCCCGGCCCGCGTCCTGGTCGCTGAGCCCCGCCTCGACCTGGCGCTTCTGGAGCTCGAAGGGGACCGTCGGGAGCTCGAACCCGTGGTGTTCAGCGAACGTTCGCCCAGGCCCGGCGAGTGGGTGATGGCCGTCGGTCAGCCCTTCGGACTGGGCCACACCGTCACCGTCGGGGTGATCAGCGGGCTCCGCCGCGATCACGTCGACTTGGGCCGACCCGAGGGGCTGCGCCCGGACGGGATCTGGAGCTTCATCCAGACCGACGCATCGATCAACATCGGCAACTCGGGCGGACCGCTCGTCGACGCCGACGGGCGCGTCGTCGGCATCACCACGGCGGTCCGTAGCGACGGGCAGGGTCTCGCCTTCGCCGTCCCGGCCGAGATGGTCCGACACTTCCTCGCCGAAGCGTGGACCCAAGGACGCGTCCGCCTGGCGCGCCTGGGCATCAAGGCCGAGGACGCCTCGGCCCCCGAGATCACCGGTCGCGGCTCGGCCGTGCGGATCACCCAGATCGACGCGGGCGGCCCCGCCTCGAAGGCCGGGGTCCTGGCGGGCGACTTCATCCTCGCGATCAACGACGAGCCCGTGCATCGCGTCTCCGACGTCGCCTACCTCACCCAGCTCCACGGCGTGGGCGCACGTTTGACCCTGTCGATCAAGCGCAACGACGAGCCACCGCTGCAAGCACTCGTCATCCCGTCCGAGATGAAGTAGCGCGAGCACGCGAGGCGGTGCGATGCGTGCGGCGGTTCCGGCGCCCCGGCCATGGAAAGGCCGTGTTCGGGCGTCGACGCGGGCCGATGTCGGATCCGCGCTGGCGCGCGAGGGGCGATGCGTTCCGCCCGTATCCTGGTGGACGAGGGCGATGGGGGTCTCGCGGCGGAGCTTTCTCGTCGGCGCGTCGGCGTCCGTCCTCGCGGGTGGATGCGCGGCCGTAGCGGCCGGGGGAACCGGCTTGCCGCGCGCACGGGGCAGCAGCCTCCGCGTGATGACCCTGAACGTCGCGCACGGACGCGGCCGCCGACCGTCACAATCGGCCCACATCGGGGAGGCGACGTTCCGGCGCAATCTCGACGCGATCGCTCGGGTCATGCTGCGGGAACGGCCCGATGTCGTCGCTCTCCAGGAGGCCGAGCTCGGCTCGCGCTGGGCGGGCGGCTTCGACCACGTGGCCTATCTCGCCGAGGCCGCCGGCTATCCGTTCGTGTGGGCGGCCCCCTATCGAGAGACCTCGCGCTACCGCTACGGCAGCGCCCTGCTGAGCAATCATCCCCTCGCCGATCCGGGGGCGCTGGTGTTCGAGTCGCAGGGTCGATGGGACAAGGGCATGTGCCACGCGTGCGTGCACTGCCCGGTCGAGCACCACCGTGGACACGCCGGGTGCGAACTCGCAAGGCGTCGGCTTCGGATCGCCTCGGTGCACCTCGACTTCGCGCGGCCGTCCATCCGAAGGGCGCAGGCACTCGAGATCGCTCGGGCCTTGCGCCGTCACGACGAGCCACTGGTCCTGATGGGCGATTTCAACGCCTCCTGGAACGACCGCAGCCCGGTGCAGCTCCTGGCGCGCGAGCTCGACCTCGACACCTGGGCGCCCTCGGCCGAGACGCCGACCTACCCGAGTGCGCGGCGGCGCCTGGATTGGATCCTGGTCTGCCCAGGGCTCCGCATGGAGCAGCACGTCATCTTGACGTCCGATCGCCTCTCGGACCACTACGCCGTCATGGCCGATCTCGCCCTCGGGGCGTGAGTCAGGCCGTGCGGACAGGCCCGCCTCCGCAGGTCGGGAACCGTCGCATGTCGCAACGTCGCAGCACGCGACACCGGGCCGCAACGCCGCGCGCCGAGGGCTCGAGAAGTGGAAATCACGGGGTTTTTCGCAGGCCCCCGGCGTGGAACGTCGATTGAACCGAGGACGACCGTGCCGCGCCCCCGCCCGGGCGATCTCGAGTCGGGGGATCGGCGAAAGGATTGGGAACCATGGCGCGACTTGCCTTTCATGCTTCTTCGACCACCCCCACGAAGCGACGCATCCGCGGCATCGCCGGCGCGGCCATGCTCTGCGCGCTCCCGGTGCTGATGGGCGCCGAGGACACGGCCGGTGGGTGCACGCTGATCCAGGACACCCTCCAGTCACCGGTCCAGGCGGTCACGATCCTGACCGAGAAGTCGGACGGACGGGTGGAGGTCGACCTCATCATCGCCACCACCGAGGGCGGCGAATCCCGATGGGTCACGACTGTCACCAACGCCGAGATCCGGACCCCGGACGGGGCGCTCATCCCCCTCGAGCAGACCTCGGACGGCCACTACACCGCCAGCAGCGACGAGCATCCCGAGCTGGTCTACGACGCGAGTGGTGTGAACTATCGCGTCACGTTCGAGCTCGACGACGAGCGGGTGGCGGGGGACGCCGCCGGCGGCGATTTCATCGCGGTAGTCATGCCGCCCAGCGAGGAGGTCGAATTCGAGTTCACGAAGCTTCCCGCCTTCGCCGGGGATACGGCAACCATCGAGTGGTCTCCGAGCCGTCTCGCGGGGCTCCTGCAGATCCGCAACGACCGAGGCGACCTCGTCTACTCCACGTTCAACTGGACGCATCCGGAGTTCGACGGCAGCAAGTGGGCGAGCCTGATCTACGGTGGCAAGGAGACCCTGCGCGTCGACGTCTTCGCGGAGCCGGGCACCTACACGGTCGAGTTCTGTGCAGTGGTCTCCAAAGAGGGACTCGAGGAAGAGGTCTCCGCCGGGCTCGGTATCGCCTCGGGCTTCTTGGCCGGCCGCTGCGTCGAGGACATCGTCCTCGAGATCCCCGAATGACGCACGATCGCGCGCGCAGCGCGAGCCCGGACGTCTCCGTCCGAGCCCTCGTCGGGTGAGCACGGCAGCCCCTCGTCTTTCGCGAGGGGCTCTTTTTCGGGAGAGCGACGACGCACACGGCCTCGCGAGACGCGATCCCGACCGAGGACGTCTCGGGCGTTCGCGCCACCGTTCGCTCCGCCTCGGCCGGGCCGATGCGGCAACCGGCTACTCTCGTGCTCGACGGGATTCGAGCCAGGGAC
>CAZYSW010000128.1:1225-12941 GCA_964650105.1 uncultured Nannocystaceae bacterium | reverse complement strand
CCTCCTCGACGAGCCCGAGGACGCGCTGTGGATGCACGTGCCGCGCATCGTCTCTCCGGGGGGGCAGCCCGTCGGCTGGCTCGATCTCGGCTGGCACCGACGTCCCGCTGCGCCGCACATCGAGGGGAGGGTCGTCTTCCTGATCTCGGCGGGGGCTATCAGTTACGCCGAGTCCATCCTGAGCTACGTGGATGCGTACGATCTCGGCACGTTGGTGGGGACGCCGAGCGCCGGCACCAACGGGGACATCGTGCGCCTGAACACGCTCGCGGGCTTCTACGTGGTGTTCACGGGGATGCGGGTCACCAGACACGACGGTGGCGAGTTTCACCTTCGCGGCGTGCAGCCGGAGGTGCCCGTGGCGCGCACGCTCGCGGGATTGCGAGCCGGCCGCGACGAAGTCCTCGACGCCGGCTCGAGCGTCGTGCGCCGCGACATCGGGCGTTTGGCTCGCGCGAAGCGAGCGACGCCCTGACTCGGCGCTTCGATCGCCGTCAATCCATCAGGGTCGGCGGACCCTGTTGAAACGGCTCGCCGAGGCTGCGGCGGAAGACCCTCTGCGTCTTCTCGAGCTGGTAGCCCAGCCCCTTGAAGAACCGCTGCGCCTCCTCGCGGTGCGTGGCGAAGGGGGCGAGGATGTTCTCGACGCCGCGGCGACTCGCCCACGAATGCAGCCGGTCGATCACCATCCTCCCCACGCCCGTTCGCCGGTGCGCGCTGGAAACGACCAGCGCCATCACCCAGACGAAGGGCGGCTCGGTGAGTGGGATCTGGACGCAGGCGTGCAAGAGCCCGACGACGCCGTGGGGCGGCTCGACGCCCACGAGCACGACGTGGTCGGGATGTCGAAGGACACGATCGAGTCTCCGCCGGATCTGCGGCTCGGTTCCCTCGTACCCGAGCTCGAGCAGCAGTCGAGCGATCGACTGCACGTCGTCGGGCACGGCTCGTCGCACCTGGGCGGACACGGGTCCCAAGCCTAACCCCGTTTTCGTCATGCAGCCCGTCACCATCTCCTCCGACATGGCGCATGTCACACGCCGACCGCGAGCACGCGTCCGTTCGCGGCGCTCGGTCGTACCTCTCCCCGCGGTGTTCCGCACGACCGGACACCGGGCCCCGAGCGCGTCGTCGACGTCCGGTGGGTCACGATGCGGCTGGCGCAGACCGAACGGTTGGTCGAGGCCATGCTGTGGCTGCCGTATACCGAACGGTTGGTCGGGGATCCTCGACCAGGAGTGTTTCACGGAAGGGCGATCACGGCACTGACGGATGCGACGTGCGTCGCGGCCGACGTTCTGGGCATGCGTTCACCCCGTCTCGTCACCACGCTCGATCTCCGGGACCGAGGATCTCGAACGGCGGCTCGAGGCGATCTCAATCCACGTATCCGTGCAGGAACCATCGCCGCCGCGGCCGATCGTAGAAGATCCACAGGACCTCGCCCTGCTGGGTTTCGGCGAAGTAGTAGTCGCGTTCGACCGTTCGGATCCACCAACCTCCGCTGACCCGGTAGGGACCGTGCATGCGGGTGACCGCACCCCGCCGCTCCAGCCAGGCGCTCGGCTCGTGGCGAGGGCGAGGAGGCAAGGGGATCGGTCTCGGCAACAGCCGCCTCGACAGCGGGGGCGGCTCGAGGGGGGGGGCGAGGTTTCGAGGGAACGAGAGGTGCTGGACGGGTTCCCACGCAAAGCTCGCTTCCGGAAGATGTGCGGCGCGGAGGCGTCCCCGAGTCACGGCCGTCGGCCCCAGCGCCGCCCGCAATCGCGCGAGGGCCCGATTGCCGGCCTCGAGATCGCGGCGTTGTCGAGTGTCGAACAGGGCGAGCTGCCGCGCCGAGGCCCGGATCCCGTCGAGCTCGACGGTCACGCTCTCCACGGCCGCCGGAAGCACCAGCGACTCCAGTCGGAGTCGCACGAGATCGACGACCATCTGCACGTCCAGCGTGGGCGCGGCCGGCTCGATCCACGTCTCGTGCGCCGGAGCGTGGTCGAGGCACAACCGCAAGCGCAACACCGTCATCGCTCGACCCTGGCTCGCCAGCGTCCCCATCAGCCGGTGCAACAAACCTCTGAGCCCGAACAGGAGACGGGTGTGGTCGCCATCGGGAGGCTCGAGCTGGAGCTCGGCCCGGATCGGATCGACGAGCGCGCGAGGGGACAGCGGCGCCCACCGATCCGAAGCCAGCGCGTGCAGTCGGGCGGCTTCCGGTCCGAACCGCGCCCGCAGCTCGGGACCGGGCAGCCGCAAGAGCTCGCCCAAGGTTCGGATCCCGAGCACGTGCAGGTGGTCCCTCAGATCGGGTGAGACATCGAGTCGTTCGAGCGGCACCCGGGCCGCCAGCCGAGCTTCGGTGGTGGCATCGGGGACTCGCCACACCACGCCGGGATTGCGGCTGCGAGCGAGGGCATAGACCCGATAGCGATGAAAGCCCATGACCGTCGTGCTCTGGAACCCTCGCTTCCGCAGCGCCTCGCGTAGCGCCGTCGCCCACTGCTCGAGATCCCCGTAGAGCGGAACCAGCCCCGCGGTGTCGACGAAGAACACCCCGGGCTCGCGGTCGCTGGGCTCGACGCGAGGGGAGAAGTTGCCGATCGCCCGATGCAGCTCGGCCACCGCATCGGCGATGGCATCGTCGGGGACCACCGCCGCCCGTAGCCCCGCAGCCAGGCTGCGCCCGGCGGCGAAGGTCATGCCGGGGAGAATCCGGGCGCGTCGAGCCTCGAGATTGGCCCATGCGATGACGCCCTGAGGGCGATCGTCGCGCACCACCGCCACCGGGAGCCCGCGCCAGTCGGGGTGCTCGCGCAGCAGAAGCTGCAGCGGAAGGGCCGGAACGTCCACGCAGGCCAACTGCGGCTGCATGCGGGGAGATCGATACCTGAACATATGACGAGCCTCAAGCGATCTCGAGATCTCGCCACATCGGGCCCGTCGATGCGTCGCCGGCGGGAGCGCTGCGCAAGATGCGCAATCTCCGCCTCTGCGGATCGGTCGAGTGGGGTTACGATCCACGCACGGCGAACGTGGGTGACCCCGACCGAAGCGGGCGTCGTCACCGACGCTTCTTGTCCGCCCCTCGATGGATCGGTGACTTGGAAGCGTGGGTCGGTCGACGCCTACCGATCGACCCGGTCGTGATGTCGGGCATCAAGCTCGTCCTCGTCACGCCCCTCATCGTGCTCGCGCTCTCGCGCATGAGCGTGCTGGCGGGCGGGCGGCATCTGGTGAGTGCGCTTCTGGTGGTCTTCTTCGTGCTCGACTATCTGGAGGCGGTCCTGGCCAAGCACCGGGGGCTAAAGCCGCGCTCTGCTCGAGTGTTCGACCGATTCACGGACTACCCGCTGCTCCTTACCGCCGCATGGTTCGCGGTGGGGATCGTGCCGATTCCGCTGCTCGTCGCCAAGCTCGGTCTCGACCTCCTCATCTTGGTGCTCTACATGCTGGGGCGTGGTGCCACCGAGAACCGCTTGCGCACCGGAATCGGTTACGCGACCTTGCTGGCGTTGCTCTTCGTGGGGCAGGGGTGGGGCGGTCGCATCCTCACCCCGCAGGTGGTCAGCTACATCGTCGGGGCCAACATCGCGTTCTCGGCCATCACGGCCGCCTTCTACCTGGGCCTCTTGCAGAAGCGGTTCGTCGCGGACGTGCTGTCGGGGGCCAATCTCCTGTGCGGCGGATTCAGCATCTTGTTCGCCTCGCAGCATCGGTTCGAGATCAGCCTGCTGTTCGTGATCCTCGGGGCGGCGTTCGACGGATTCGACGGCGCCGCCGCGCGTCGCTGGGGAGGAACCCGCTTCGGCGTGTATTCCGACGACATCGCCGACGGGGTGAACTACGGCATCGCTCCGGGCGTGGCGCTGTACTTCGCGCTCGGCGGCATCTCCGGGCTGGCGGTCGGGGCCTTCTACGCCACCTTCACGATCGCGCGCCTGGTCTTCTTCACCCTCAACAAGGCCGACAGCGACCCCAACTACTTCGCCGGCGTCCCATCGCCGGTGGGGGGGCTGGTGGCGATGGCCTCGATCGTCACCTTCCGCGGTGAGCCGGGCATCGTCGGCTTGCTGGTGGGCATCGCGTGTGCGCAGATGGTCTCGTTCTCCACGCACTATCGGCACCTCGGCCGCGCGATCGGGCGGCACCGTCGGGCGCTGGTGGGTGCCCCCCTCTACCTGGTGGTCTTGCTCTTGGGCTTGCGGCTGTGGGGCGCGCGGGGGGCAGGTGCGGTGATCTTGGTCGGAAACCTGGTCTACGGCTTCCTTCCGACCGTGCTCGCGTTCCGCCGGGTGCTCGCCGTGCGCCGGGCGGGGCGTCGAGACCGCGACGACGAGCTGCCCGCCGCCGACGAGGCCCTGGAGGCCGAGGCAATCCCGTCCAGAGGCGTTGCCGTGGAGCGATCGGCCCCCATGGAGATCGAAGAGCCGTCGGATCTGCGGACCGCGTCGTCTCAACCGGGGTAAAAGCACCCCGTGAAAGGCAGTCCTCGACGGGCGCTGCGTCAGCGAGGCGGGCGTGTGCGCGCAGGCGGAGATCCGGACCTCGTCGCCGTGCTTCGCCAGGCGCTCGCCGCGACGGCTCGGTCCACCGATCGGCTCACGCATCCCTTTCACGCCTATCCGGCCCGGATGCACCCCGAGATCGCGCGCGTGGTGCTCGGTGCGTGGGCCGAGCCCCGAGACGTCGTGCTCGATCCGTTCTGCGGTGGTGGCACCGTGCTCTTGGAGGCGATGGTGGCCGGCAGCAAGCCGATCGGCGTCGACCTCAACCCGGTCGCGCTCCGTATCGCGGAGGTTCGCTGTCGTCGCACGAGCGCGCAGGATCGCGCTCGCTTCGAGCGAAGCCTGCGGGCGGTGGCCGAGCGCTCCCGAGCCCGCGTCAAGGCGCGCGCACCGAGCCGGGCGCCGTTGCCCGCGTCGGAGGTACGCTTCTACCAGCCGCACGTGCTCAAGGAGCTGGCGGGGATCCAGGCGGAGATCCAGGAGGTCTGCCCCGACGCGGATCGGCGGGCGCTGGAGGTGGTGCTGTCGGCCATCGTGGTGAAGTTCTCCCGGCAGCGGGCCGACACCAGCGAACGCCTGGTGAACAAGCGGATCGGCAAGTACATCGTGACGGACTTCTTCGAGCGCAAGGGGCTGGAGCTCGTGGCCCGTTGGGAAGCGCTCGACGCCGCTTGCGGGCCCGAGACATTCCGGCCACGGCTGCTCGGCGGCGATGCGCGACGCCTCGGCGACTTGCTGGGGGCGGCCCGGGCCGACCTGGTGCTCACCTCACCACCGTACGGCGGCACCAACGACTACGCCGCGCACCACCGTCGCCGCTATCGGTGGCTCGGTCTTTCGGGGCGCGCCCTCGAGGAGGGGGAGATCGGCGCGCGACGTCACCTGTCCGCGGGTGGAGCCGACGCCGAGCGACGATGGGACGACGAGCTCGGCGCGGCTCTCGGCGCGATGGCGAGCGTCCTTTGCCCTGGTGGCCGTTGTGTGCTCGTGATCGGAGACGCGTCGCTGGGGGACGTGCGCCTCGATGCGGGCGAGCAGGTCCGCGCGCTGGCGGGGAGGGCCGGGCTGCGGGTTCGAGCCGGTGCCGCCCAGGAGCGCACCGATTGGCTGGGCGGTCCGCCCCGCTGGGAGCACCTCATCGTGCTCGACCACGCCTGACGGTGTCGAACACACCGGGCGCGTCGCCCCCTCGGCCGTCGGGGTGAGCGCGCTCAGAGGAGCGAAGCGCCCACGGCGTGAGCGACCAGCGAGCCGCAAAGGGCGAGCGCCCACCAGATCGGTGGCAACCCCTGCGATTGAGTGGCGACGAGGGCCATCGAGGTCCCTGCCCAAGCAAGCTGCGCGCCAAGGCGACGTCGATCGTCCGCGTGGGGGCACACAGGGGGTGCCGGTCGTGCGAACGCGGGTGCCCCCGGCACGAAGCGGCGTCGGTGACGACGAAAGCGAGGCGGGTCGACCCGACCGTGTCGAAATTGCGCGGTCGCTGCCGCGCGCCCGTCGGTCGCCGCGGTTGGCCCGGTCAGCCGACGGGCGGATAGGGCTGGCACATCGTGTCTTCCACCGCGCCGTTGATCCCCTCCGACAAGGAGATCTGGTCGGCGAGCACGGCGTCGATGTCGAACACGCCGCCGCCGGTGGCTTGAGGGATGGGATCCATGCCCATGTACGGAGAGGACCATCCCGGCGTCACGTTCTCGCATTCGCACATTCCACCGATCTGCGCCGCGAACGAGAACACCCGGATCTCGCGTTCCTGCAGCGCCGTGACCGTCTCGGCGTACCCGTGCTGGATGGGGATGCCGTTGCCGGTGGTCGGTCCGTCCCAGAACGTGTCGTCGGTGGTGTGGATGATCATCCGCAAGGTGTCGTCGGCGGGTCGCCATTGGAACCCCGCTGCGGCTGCGTACAGAGCGTCCAGGCTGTTCTCGGGCCACGTGGTGTTCAGGTTGCCGCCGTTGACCTGCTGATTGGAGGCCGTGAACGCGCTCCACTGCATGAAGTCGGCGCGGAGGGTCTCGACGTCGGGATAGGGTGTGCCGCCTTCGAGGAGGGCGTAGTCGTCGACGAACACGACGAGCCCGTAGTGGGGCTCGCCGGGCAGCTCGAGGGCCTGCAAGGCCTGATCGACCACCAGGATCTCGTCGGCGAGCTTGCCGAGGAAAGGGCCCATCGACGTGGAGACGTCCATCACGAACACGATGTCGACGTTCTGATCACAGGTGGTGGGCCCGTCGGGATCTGCGCCTCCGTCTGCCCCCGCACCGATGTCGAACTTGATGTCCTGATCGTCGGCTCCGGTCTCGCCCGGGCCGGCGTCCCCGCTCGCGCTCGTGTCGCCGCCCGGCGAAGTCGAATCGACGCTGGTCGGTCCGGTCAACGTCAGACTGGTTTGCTGCTCGCCGTCGCGCTCGGTGTCTCCGCACCCGATCCCGAAGAGCACCGACGCGATCACCCACCGCACCCGTCGCATGGTCGGACCATACCATGGTGGTCGTGGTCGGAGAGGCGAACGTGGACGACGGTCGTGGTGCCCGCGTCCGCGTATCTTTGGTCAGAGCCCCGACCGTGGCGGAGCCGGGGCCGGCTCAGGTCAGCCCCCAGGGGCCCTGGTAAAGGTCGGAGGGGGGCTCGAAAGGCCGCCCCGACTTGTTCTTGATCACCTCGTAGCGGACGACGAAGCGACCCGGGCGCTCCCGGGTGCGTTGCGGCTCGATGCGAAGGCCGACCAAGGTCCCCAGCGAGTCGGATTGCGCGGGCTTGTCGGTGATGAGCACGACACGAGCGTGGTGCTGCCGGGCCAACGCCGACAGTCGACCCTGCCAGGCCTCCGTTCCCGCAGGAGGAGCACCTTCGGAAAGATCGACGATCACCAGGCCGAATGCACCCGATCGAAGCAGGAGCTCGGCGGCCTTGCACAGCAGGTGGGGACCGGAGGCACGCTCACCACTTCGTTCTCCTCGCGTCGGGACGTGAACGACCACCAAGGCATCCAGATCGACGCCTCCGAGGTGGAGGTCGGGAGGAAACAGGGGGCCACCTTCGGATTGGATCCATGCAGCGGTGTCACCTTCGGCCTGTACGCTCCGCAAGATGGACGTCGCGGTGGTCATCCGGGCCGGCGGATGAGGGGAGTCGGTGCTCCCCGACAGTTCTACGAGCTTGCCCGGAGGGAGATGCTCGAGCAGTGGCCGATCGTCCTCGGGGATCGGTGCATCGGCTCGGGAGACCACGCGAAGGAGGGGTCGACCCATGCCCGCCATGATACTGAACTCATGATCAGTTTCAAGGGGGTGCCTTGCAGGCGCCGTGACTCGGGGCTTAGATCTGCGCCCGTTGCCTCGCCGGACTGAACGCCGTTTCGTTTCGGGGCTGCTCGGGGTGCTCGCACTCGCGTCCGCTTCGGGATGCCGCGGCGAGGCGGCCGAGGCGGCGCCGCGGACCTTGCCGCACGTTCGCGCCGCCGAGGTCGAACTCGTCGAGCCGCGACCGAGCTCGCGTCACCTGGTTCGACTCGAACCCGCACGCCGGTCCCGTCTCGCGCCGCGCGTGGGTGGCGAGGTCATCGCGATCGAAGTCGTCGAGCAAAGCGAGGTCGCCGAGGGCGACGTCCTGGTGCGGTTCGAGGGGTCCGACCCCAAAGGTGGGCTCATCGCGGCCAAGGCCTCGGTCGATCGCGTTCAGGAAAGCATCCTCGACACCGAGCGCGAGCTGGAGGCGATTCGGAGCCTGGCGGCTCGAGGCGCAGAGACCAGTCGCGCGGTGGAGCGGCTGGAGACCCAGCGAGCCACGTTGCTCGCGCAGCTCCGAGAGGCGCGCGGCCAGCTCGTGCGGGCGCGAGATCGCGTGGGCGCGACGGCCATCGTGGCGCCGTTCGCCGGAACGATCACGCGCATCGAAACGGAGGTGGGCGAGTACATGGGGCCCGGCGCCGTCGCCTTGGTCCTCGCGCAGCTCGATCCGTTGGTCGCCGACGTGCAGCTCACCCAGGACGAGGTGGTGCTCCACGACCAGGGGGGCCTCACGTTTCGGGTGATCGCGCGCGGGCGTACCGTCGTTCCGGAGTTGGAGTGGATCTCCACCGAGGCCGACGAGCGGACCTCGACCTTCACCGCGCGGCTGCGAATCCCCAACCCCGACCGGCGCCTGCGTGCCGGAGAGTTGGTCGATGTCGAGGTGCGTGGACCGCCTCGGGAACGCGAAAAGGCCGTCCCGGCCACGGCCGTGCGCTGGGCCGCCGACGAGAGTTACGTGCTGCGCCTGCGGGGCGACGTGGTCGAGCGCGTCGACGTCCGGGTCGGAAACGAGGTGGATACCCTCGTCGCCGTGGAGGGTCCTCTCCAGCCCGGAGAACGGGTGGTGGCCGCCGGTCCGACGGCGCTGCTCGGGGGCGACAAGGTCAAGGTCGTCGAGCCCGCGCCCGAGACCCTCGCCAGCGACTGAGGCGCGCGTCCGATGTTCGATCGCATCATCCGCCTGAGCCTCGACAACTCGGTCTTCGTCAATCTGCTGTTCTTCTTGATCATCGCCGCGGGGTTGCGCTCCGTCGTCAAGCTGCCGCGCGAACAGTTCCCCGAGATCTCCCTCGACCGCGTCATCATCACCACCATCTACCCCGGCGCCACCGCCGAGGACGTCGAGGAGCTCGTCACCAAGCCGATCGAGGAGGCGTTGCAGGACGTCGGCGACGTGGAACGAATCAACTCGATCTCCTCGGAGGGCACGTCGAACATCTACGTGACGTTCGTCGATGGTACCGACCTCGTGAGCGCACGCTCCGAGGTCGAGAAGGCGGTCGGAACCGTCGACGACCTGCCCGAGGACTGCGAAACGCCCATCGTCAAGGAGCTCATGCTCGAGCTGCCGGTGGTGTCGCTGGCCCTCTTGGGTGATCCGGGGGCGACCGTGCTGGTGGATCGTCTCGCCGACGAGCTCCGGGACCTGCCCGGCGTCGCTCAGGTGCTCGTCAGCGGGCTGTCGGAGCAGAAGATCTTCGTGGACCTGCACGAGCGGGAGCTGCAGGCGTTGGGCCTGGCTCCGTCGGCGGTGGTCGATGCGATCCGGCGCGCCCACGCCAACGTGCCCGCGGGCACCGGGGAGCGCTCGGGCCAGGACGTCTTCGTCAAGACCGAGAAGCGACTCTTGTCGGCCGCCGACGTGGCCGAGGTCCCCGTGTATCCGGGCTCGTCGCTGCGGGTGGGGGACATCGCCGACGTGAAGGCGGTCGCCGAGCCCGCCGATACCCGCTTTTGGGTGGACGGCGTGCCCGCGGTGAAGCTCACCATCAGTCGGGAGGAGACCGCCGATCCGCTCCGCATCCACGGGGCCGTGCTGGCCGAGCTTCCCCGTCTGCGATCGATGATCCCGCCCGGTCTCGACCTGCGAATGGCCGACGACTACACCAAGGCCATCGCCGACCGTCTCTCCACGGTGGGATCGAACGCGATCTCGGGCGCGATCCTGGTCATCTTGGTGCTCCTGGTCATGTCCGGCTTTCGCCAGGCCATGCTCGCCGCCGTCGGCATGCCGGTCGCGTTCCTGGCCGCGGCCTTCTTGATGGACCAGACGGGGATGTCCATCAACGTGGTGTCCACGTTCGCGCTGCTCATTGCCACCGGCATCATCGTGGACGACGCCATCGTGGTGATCGAGAACGTCCAGCGCCACCTGGAGATGGGGAAGGGGCGGAGCGAGGCCACGTTCGAGGGGACCCGCGAGGTGCTCCTGCCCGTGATCGTCGCGGTACTGACCACGTGCCTGGCGTTCCTTCCCCTGACCATGGTCAGCGGGACGATGGGCCGGGTGATGCGCATTCTCCCGCTCGTCGTGGTGTTCTGCCTGCTCGGATCGCTCTTGGAGACCATCTTCATCCTGCCCGGACACACCGCGGACTTCGCCAGCACCGACGCCCAGCAGAGCTACACCGCGCGCTTGCTCGAGCGCATGAAACGTTGGTACCGACTACCGCTGAGCTGGTGCGTGCGCCATCGGTACGCGACGCTGGGGTTGGTGACCCTGGGCTTTGCGGGGACGGTCGGGCTCGCGACCACCATGCCCCTGGAGTTCGGCGCGCCCGCCAAACCGTTCGAGCTCGAGGTCCACTACGAGGTGATGCCCGGCCTCGATCGCGAGCGCACCCGTGCGGAGGCGGACGCGATCGACGGTCTGGTCCGCGAGTTCATGGCGGACCGGATCGAGACGACGTCCATCCGGGTGGGGAGCATTTTCGACAAGGAGAACGGCTTCACCTCCACCGGGGCGAACATGGGTCAGATCCGGTGGGAGTTCGCGCTCGACGAGGAGATGCTCGCGGCGTACCCCGAAATGGCCCTCGCGCTGCGGAAGATGCTGGCCGAGAACCCGGAGCTGGGGCGGTTCGCGATCAAGGAGATGCAAGCGGGTCCCCCGGCCGGGGCCGCGGTCACCGCGAGGATTCGCGGACGCGACATCGACGCGTTGAACCGGGCGGTATCCGGCGTCAAGACCGCCCTGTACGGCATGGCCGGTGTCAAGGACATCCGCGACGACTACGGCAGCGGCAAGGAGACGTTCCGTGTCGTCGTCGACCAGGACCGCGCGTCGTTCCACGGTCTCACCGAGCTCGACGTGGGGCAGGCGGTGCGCCTCGCCGTCGACGGCGTGGTGGCGGCCGAGGTGTCCATCCAGGAGGAACCCACCGAGATCGTGGTGCGCTACGCCGGTGCGCGGGGCAAGGGCAGGGGAGCGCTCGGCGATCTCCTGATGCCCACGCCGGCGGGGCACCTCGTTCGGCTCGACCAGGTGGCGCGGATCGAGCGGACGCGCGAAGCCGGCTTCGTCCGCCGCGAGGACGGGCTGCGGACCGTCTCGGTGCTGGCGGACGTGGATCAGGAGGTGATCACGGCCTTCGAGGCGGCGCGAAGACTCCAGAAGTTCTGGGACGACGAGCTGCAGGACCGGTACCCGGATCTCGGCCTGTCCTTCGGCGGTGAAGCCGACGAGCTGCGAGAGAGCCTCGAGGATCTCCCTGGCGCCTTTGGGTTGGCCATCTTACTCATCTACCTGGTGCTCGCTTTGCAGTTTCGGTCGTACGTCCAGCCGCTCATCATTCTGTCGGCGGTGCCCTTCGGGTTGATGGGGGCGATCCTGGGGCTGGTCAGCATGGGCTACGCGCTGTCGCTGATCGCGTTGTTCGGCATCGTGGCGTTGGCCGGCATCGTGGTGAACAATTCGCTGGTGAT
>CAZYSW010000128.1:0-1215 GCA_964650105.1 uncultured Nannocystaceae bacterium | reverse complement strand
CGCCTTAGGGAGCGCGGTCAGTCCACGGTCGAGGCGACCATCGAGGGGGCCCTGACCCGGCTGCGGCCGATTCTCTCGACGACCCTCACCACCTGCCTGGGGCTGTTTCCGCTGGCCGTCGGGCTCGGTGGGGAGGATCCCGTGTTCGCGCCCATGGCGATGTCGATTTGCGCGGGCCTCGCCGTCTCCACCATCCTGGTCCTTCTCGTCGTTCCGCCGCTGTATCTCGTCGTCGAGGACGTCCGCGGCGCGGTGCGGCGGCGGCTGGGCCGGGGGCGGGGCACCGACCCCGACTGACCCCGGCGCGGGCACGGTACGATTTCGTGCAACGACCGACGTGTGGCGGCCGATGTTGGGAGTGCACGCCGACGCGTGCACGGGGTCGCCATGAAACAGCGCAGTGCAACCGAAAAACTGTTCGAGGACGGGACCTTCTCGAGGGGCGAGCCGTGGTCGTTCGAGATCGTGGACGAGGACGGGCCCACCGAGTACTCGGCGGGCGAGTACCTGGCCGCGGCCACCGTCGGACAGGACGTCGCCGTGGGTTGTGTCTATCTCGAACGCGACGCCGGGGGGGACGGTCGACGGCTCGAGGTGATGAACGTGCCCGTCGTCATCGTTCCCGGCCGCGGCGTGTGGATCACCGCGGCGGTCTTCGAGAGCTTCCAGTCGGCGCTCGCGTTCATGGACGAGCAGATGGCGTTCGCACGCGCGGCGCTCGGCCACGAGCCGACGGATCTCCCGCTGTTTCGTGCCTTCGTCCCCGTGCTGCCCTGCACCCCCGCGCCCCCACGGAGCGTCGCCGAGCACGAGTACTACGATCGATCGCTGTATGCCGACGTCGCGGGGCGTCTACGCACTCGGCCCGGGGTGGCACACGATCCTCGGAAGGTCGACGCCCTGGTGGGTCGCCTGTTGGAGGTCGGCTATTGGGTCGAGGGCAAGGACGTCGTGAATCTCGAGCAGGTCTTGCACCGGTTGCCCCGCTGGCTGGTGGACGCCGCCGGGCTCGGGGCCATCGAGGACACCCCGGCGCCGGGCCTGTGCGCGTGAGCGTAGCCCCGCGAGCGCTCACCGAGACCGCAGGCCACGGCCCACGAGGTACTGCTCGGGGCTGCCCGCGCGCGTCGCCTTGCTGACGTAGGCTCTGCCCTCCTGAAACGCTTGCTGCACCTCCTCGAGGAGCTCCTTGAACCCACCGCCCTGGAACACCTT
>CAZYSW010000127.1:0-12960 GCA_964650105.1 uncultured Nannocystaceae bacterium | reverse complement strand
AAAGTTGGCCTGGCAGTCCAGCGCCGGGAATTCCACGGCCAGGACGCATCCGCAGAGCTTCTCGTCGCGGATCGGATCGAGGGCCTGGCTGCAGACCGCCTGCATGTACGCGTCGCGGGCCCTCAGCCGGCTGTCGAAATCGGCTGCGCCACCGAGCACGGCACCCACGAACGTGGGGATGAGCCATCCCACGAAGACCGCGACCACCGGCACGGCCAACGCCAGGCCGAGGAGCAGACCCGGCAGGCGGGACCGGGGAGGGTCGTCGATGTCGGCCAACATCGGCACGTCACGAGTCTACTCGACGCCCCGACGCGCGCCGGTTTTGGGCGCCATCGCACGATTCGGCCCGAAACCGGGGAAGAACGGGCGCCAGCGAGCGTTTGGCGCGAACCTCGCATATCAAGTCGGCCGCGGCGAGGCTGCGCGTCGGTGCGCCGTCGTCCGAGCCCTCGGTGCTCGTGCCCCGGAGACGTCCCCTTGTGGTCGGACGGGCGCGCGTACGATACTCCGCGCTCGGGTGCGCCTGCGCCCGAGCACGTGCTCGCATCACGTGCTTTGGAACACGCCACACGAAGACGAGTCCGCCCATGCGTCTGCACTCCGCGACCCTTCGCAAGTCCTCGCCTGGCCACCCGATGGGGTGCGGTGACGCGGTGCCCTCTTCGAGGTCCGTCGTCGCACGCATCGTGTCCGGGGTGGCCGCGCTCGCGCTCGTGACGGCGCCGAGCCCATCCGCCTGGGCCGCACCCGCCGAGAACGACGAAGAGGCGATGCCCGACGAGGGTCCGGACGCCGAGTCCGTCGAGGGCGAGCCCGCCGAGGGGGAGACCGCCGAAGACCAGGAGGGCGAAGAAGCGTCCGCCGACGAGGGCGGCGAGGAGGCCGAGGAGACCGAGGAGGCCGAGGAGACCGAGGAGGCCGAGGAGCCGGCGTCCGAGCCCGCCGAGCCACCGCCCCCGACCCCGGTGGAGCCGGAGATCGATCGCCCCGACGAGCCCATGATCAACGGCAAGCCCCGCACCGGGAAGGGCTTGATGATCTCGGGCGGCGTGGTGTTGGGCGTCGGCATCGGGACGACGATCGCCTTCTCGCTGATGACGCGCGGCTGCAAGATCGATGGGCCGCTGCAGTGTCGCCTCCAGGACCAGGACGCGTTTCTGATCCCGCTGGGCGCCTCGACGACGCTGCTCGGTGCGATGCTGCTGAGCGTCGGGGTCGGCTACCACCTGCACTACAAGCGCTGGCAGCAATGGACGCCCGAGCAGGAGAAGGCGAAGCAGAACCGGCGCCGCGGCAAGAGGAACAAGGCCACGGCCGTGTTCTCGCCCACCTTCCTCCCCGGAGGCGCGGGCCTGGGCGCGACCGGGCGCTTTTGAGCGGCCGCGTGCCGTCGCCTCGGGTGCCGGACCGGGTTCGGTAGCCGTCGATGCACCCCTGTGGCAAGGTCCCGCCATGGCAGAGGCCAAGGGCCAGCGCGCCCGCGTGCGACCCCGGGGAGTCGACGACGAGATCAGTCGATCGCATCACGAGCGGACGTACATGGCCGAGCTCGGGCATCGGTTGCGGGCGCTCCGCGAGGAACGGGGGCTCACCCAGCACATGCTGGCGCGCGCCGCCGGGATCGCGACCGACATGGTGTCGCGGCTCGAGAACGGGCACTACAGCAGCCCGGGTCTTCGGACGCTCCTGCGGATCGCGGACGGGATGGGCGTCCCGGTGTCGACGCTGTTGCCCGACGTGCACGGCGGGGCGCATGCGACCCCCGAGGGGGCTCTGCGGGCGCGGCTGTCGTCGCTGGTGAACCGGGTGGATCTCGAAGATCTCGAGCTCATCGTCGAGATCGCGCAGGTGGTCGCCAATCGGCGACGGCGCTGAAGCGGGTCAGGCCGCGCGCAGGCGACGGGCCTTGTGCCCAGGACTCGTGCGATCTGCCGGACCTGCAGGGGGGAGAAGGGCTTGCGCAACGGGTGCAGGTGCTCGGCGGTGCTCAGCGAGCGCATCACGTCCGCCCAGGAGAAGTCGGAGTACGCGGTGCACAGGACCACCTGCAGGAGCGGATCGGTCTGCCACAGGCGCGCCGTGGTCTCGACCCCGTTCTCCCCCGGAGGCATGCGCATGTCGACGAAGGCGACGTCCACCGGACAGCGCGCCTCGCTGGCCTTGTGGACGAAATCGGCGGCCGCGATCCCCTGCATCGCGTGGCGCACCCTGAAGAGCACGCGGTTGCGGTCGGTGGACGCCATGGTCCCGAACAAGGTCGCCGCGAGCCCCTCGAGGCGTTCGGAACACGGGTCGAGGTCGGGGGCGAGCACGCGGTCGAAGTCGGCGTGGATCGACTCGTCGTCGTCCACGATCAGCACATGGATCTCCTGGATCGGGTGTCCGTCGCGAGCCGCGTCGTCGAACGCGTCGTCTGGCGACGGAGCGTGCGCGATGGGAAGGGCGAATCCGGGCATGCTCTGGGTTTCATCGGCCGGGCGCGTCGACGCTTGAGCTGGGGACGCGATCGCGTTCAAGGCGTGGCCGAAGGCGGGCGATGGCAGGGCTCGGTGCAGCGACGAACGCGTCTCGTCAGGCGCTGGATGGCCGGCGCGCTGGGGCTGCTTGCGGTGGCCATGGTGGCCCAGATCGGGCTTGCCCACGCCTTGGGCCTGATGGGCGTGCGCCTGGCGGCGGGCGCCTGGCTCACCGCTGCCCTTCGGCACCAGATCGACGAGATCGGGGTGACGTGGCTGGCCGATACGCGGATGCGCGCCCACGATTTCGCGCGGGTCCATCGGTTGCCGCCACGGACCGAGGCGTCCGAAAGCCCGCTCGAGACCGCGTGGGATCGAGACGCACGGCCGCTGGGGTGACGCCGGATCGCTCGCGCCCGCCGGCCCCTTTCGGCAAGGCGCTGCGAGGGATCGGTGCGCAGACTGGTGCACGCCCCCAGGCGCCGAAGATCGGCGAGGCGCTTGCGAGGATCGGGTTTGGTTCCGACAATGCGACCGTGGCGAGGCGCAACCAGATCGCGATCGCGTGTGCGTTGTTCGTGGCCTGTACGGGCGATCCGGATGATCCCGGGGAAGACGGGGGGACCGAGGCGTCCTCGGACTCGGGCGGGTCGCAGTCGGGCGGGTCGCAGTCGAGCGGGTCGGATTCGTCGCCGGGCTCGAGCTCGTCGGACGGTTCGACGGACTCGGACACCATGGATCCGAGCGGCGCGGACGGGTCGACCACCGATCGCCCCAGCGGTTGCGAGAGCGGGCCGCTGCCGGAACCGATTCCGGGTTGTGCACCGGTGCCACCGCCGAGCACGGGCGATCCGCACCAGGATTGCGTGGACCGGATCAACCAGTTTCGCTGGGAGTGTCAGTGCCTGCCGCCGTTGGCACGGTGGACGGAGGCGGAGTCGTGCACCAACCAGCAGTCGGCCGACGATCAGGCCATCTCCGGGGCGCACGCGCACTTCGGGGCCTGCGGCGAGAGTGCCCAGAACACGTGTCCCAACTGGGGTTCGATCGACGACGTCATCGAAGGCTGTCTGCAGGCGATGTGGGACGAGGGGCCCGGCGAGCCGTTCTCGCAGCACGGCCACTACATCAACATGTCGAGCACCGACTACACGAAGGTCGCCTGCGGCTTTTCGGCGTCCAACGCGGGCGTGTGGTCCAACCAGAACTTCTCGCCGTGAGGAGGGCCGACAGGCCTACTCGCTGATCACGGCGAAGAACATGTCGGCCAGCACGCCGTGCCCGGTGGGCGTGGGGTGAATGCAGGTGAGGTCGAACCACCTCTCCGTGCCGGGGCCGCGGTAGCAGGGGCTCTCGGGGTTGTCGGCCTCGAAGCCATGGCCGCAGAACTCCTCGAACATGAAGATGAAGTCGGTGTTGGTCTCGAGGGCGATCTTGGCGTACTCGATCTCCATCCAGGCGACCGCCAACAGGGCGTCGAGCGGCACCGGGATGGGGTTGTCGAAGCCGGCCAGGCCGGAGAGATCGCAGGACTGGACCTCGGCGGTGGCGTCCGTGAACTCGTAGATGTTGCCGAAGACGACGTAGTTCCCGTTGGGGAAATTTTCGGGGTCGGCCAGCCACTCGAGGCTCTGCCGCTTGTGGTCGACCGCTTCTTGCGCCATGGCGAACAGCTCGGTGAAGCTGGCGCCCTCGCCCGCGGCGCGACCCATGGCCGCCAGGTCGTTCCCGCCCGAGGTGATGATGGTCAGGGTCACCAGGTCGCGCTTGTCCTCGGGAAAGCACTGGGCGAACTGGTCGCCGGCCAAAAGGTCGTCGTTGCGCGCCCCCCATTCGGCGCAGCTCGAGAAGTCGCCCGAGTGGAGGTCGATCGACTGACCGCTGAAGCGGTTGGGTGTCTGCCACAGGGCCTTGTTGGCGCCGAACTCCAGGCCGAAGCGATCGGCGAGGGCGTCGGCGAGCCTGCTGCGGTAGTAGTCGCCCATGAGCGTGGGCGGCGTGCCCACGGTCACCGAGTCGCCGAGGAACACCACGCGCTCGACGTTCTCGATGGTCTGGTGGTTGGTGCCCAGGCAGTGGCTGCCGACGGTGATCCCCAGGTCGTCGTAGTTGGGGCCCGGGAAGGCGTTGACGAACACGCCCTCGTAGCACTTTTCGAAGGGTCCGGGCTCGTCGACGCTGCCGCCTCCGCTCGACGATTCGTCGACGGCTTCACCGGTGCTGGTGCTCGACGACGAGGACGTCGCGTCGGCGTCGGTGGTGGTGACGTCGGCGGTGGTCGTCGATGTTCCGGTCGAGCCCGAGGTCGTCTCGCCGGTGGCGTCGCTGCTCTCCGAGGATCCGAGCGCCTCGTCACCGCCGCATCCGAGCGACAGGACCAACGCGCCGGCCAACGCTCGCGTTCCCCTCCCCATGACCGCACGATAACCGAAGCGGAGGTCGGGGAACGAGCACGCGAGCGCTTCGTGTTGCCGATTTTGTGAGCGGCTTCGTGCTCGCAACGCTTCGCGTGGCCCGCGCAGCGTATCGAGGGTGGCGGGCCGGTCATCACGCGCGATCGCCCGCGGTGGAAGTCGGAGGCCGGACGGCCGACGGTCAGCCGCGAGGGGTCGGCTTGCAGACGCCGCCGTTTTCGATCTGGGCGTTGGTCCGATAGGTGTTGAGGGAGGCCCACGAGGGTGGCTCGAACTGGGGGATGGTGCCGTCCTCGCGCACGTTGGTGACGTGATAGGTGTGCTGGTTCCAGATGCGGCGCGGCTGGATCCAGCGGTCCTGGACGTCGCGGATCGCCTGGATGAGCGGGGCGGTCTGGTTGCCCACGAAGCTCTCGTTGGAGACGACGAGGATCTCCGCCGAGCCGTCGTTGTCGATGTCGGCGACCACCGGATACTCGATGATCGTCCCGCTCGAGCGCGGTACGGTGAGGAGCGGCGTACCGGTGCCGTCGTAAATGAAGAACTGGGTCTCGTCGGCGTACATGGCCTCGGCGACCCCGTCCCCCAGGAAGTCGAACGCGGTGCCCGCTGCGATCCCGGTCGAATCGAGGACCGATGCGCTCCACACGATGGTCGCGTCGCGCTCGTAAACGACGTAGTGCGACGACGAGCTGACCGCGAACTCGCTGACGTTGTCGCCGTCGAAATCGTGAACCGTGGACGGACGCATCCAACTGTTGACGCTGGCGGGGTCGCCCGTGGGGCGCTGGTTCATGAACTTGATGGATCCGTCGTGCTCGAGCATGGAGATGCCGTTCTCGTTCTGGAGCAGCACCTCGGGCTGCGGATCGTCATCGAGGTTGGCGATCTGCGGATAGGCCGGGTTGATCGCCGATTGCATGTAGAGGAGCGTGCCGTCGTGGTGATAGGCGCTGCGCCCGAGCACGACCTCCAGGTCCCCGTCCCCGTCGAGGTCCGCCGCCGCGGTAGCGTTGCCGAAGCCGGCGTAGCCCGCGGTGTCGGGCAGCGTGACGAGCACGAGGCCGGTCGAGTCGTAGACGACGTTGCCTGCGATGATCTCGACGTTCCCGTCGTTGTCCAGATCGGCCAGGGCGATCGCCCCGAATCCGTAATCGTTCCAGGGCGCGCCGATCCACTTGACCGAACCGTCGTGCTCGAACGCGATGATGTTGTTGGTCAGGTGCTCGCGGGCGACGATCTCGGGAAGGAGATCGCCGTCGATGTCGCCGAGCGCGGGCGTGACCGAGCCGTCGACGAGGGCCTCGCTCTGCCAGTGAACGGTTCCGGTTTCCCCGTCCAGCGCAAACAGGTAGGCGTCCCAGACCCCGTAGTCCGCGAACGCATTGACGATGACGTCGGGCACGTCGCACAGGTCGATCTCGCCGTTGCCGTCGTCGTCGGTGAGGTTCGCGACCAGGGGAATGACGATGGACTGGACGTACGGGGGTTGTCCCGTCCACGACCACTGCACGTCGGGCTCGAAGCTGTCGGGCGGCGCCTGGTCCCCGCACTCGCCGATGGCGTCCATGTCGTCGACGACCTTGCAACTCGGCGTCGGCGGTGGGCCGTCGGTGGTGTCGGCACCGGCCACGTCGAACTTGGCCCCACCGTCCACGGAGGTCCCGTCGGCGTCGGTCTCCCCGTGAGTGTTCGACACGGATGACGCGCCGTTGGTGTCCAGGGACGTGGCCGAGTCCGTCGCTGATCCGAACGTGCCCCCTCCGTCGGTCGCACGGGGACCGGAGGTGCAGGAGGTGCAAAGGACCCAAGTGCTCACGAGCGCGATGCGTCGCATCGGTCTTTTGACCCTACCAGCGCGCACGCCCGCGGTGGCGGCGGTCGTCATGGTGTCGGTTCGGAGGGTTGGTCTTGCGGGATGGGGCGTAGGTCCCAGCCGAAGACGGTGTTGTCCGGGAGCGCCGAGGCTTCGTCTCGAAGGACGGTGATCACCCCGAATTCGGTCGGTTGGGGGCGAGAGGCATCGATGCGTGCAATCGCTTCGGGCACGGACGTCGGGGTCGAGCACTGCGGATCGTGGTCGGTCAGCGCGAGGATGGACGGGGCCCGGCAGGACGCCGAGCGGCGATCGAGGGCCATCACCCCCAGGAGATCGCCGACGGACGTGTCGGAGCGGACCGCATGGCGAACCGCGAGGGTCCGTTCGTCGATCTGGTTGCAGATTTCGGTCTGCAGTCGACCGATCTCGGTCAGCGCCCCGCTCGTGCCCTCCACGGGCGGATCGGCGACGAGGCAGGAACCGGGGATCGTGCTCAGGGCGTGGCCGCCCCGCGGGCCGGCTTCGGGGCCGTCGACCGGCTCGAGCGAGAGCGCGATCGTGGAGCTCGGCCCCCAGGTGAGCGCCAGGACGAACCCGCGGGCGTGCTCCCACCCGTGTGGCTCGGAGCGCTCGAGCGCCACCTCGAATCCGCCGTCGGGTGCGTCCGCGCCGACGGCGACGTGCAGGTCCGCCAAACCGGCCGTCGTCGCGGTGTGGAGCACGGCGTACAAAGTCTCTGCGGAGGTGCGCGCATCGGCGTACACGACGAGGGAGGCTAGGCCGTCTTCGGGTCGGGTCCGACGACGGCTGGCGAGCGCGGCGGTCAGCCCCGCTGCGAGCTCGGGCACGATGCCGGGCGTACGGAGTCGACCGTTCACGAGCGGGACGACGCGCCTGGGGGCGCCGGGGCCCTCGGCTGGTCGCAGGGCAATCGCGTCCATCGCGATCATGACGTGCAACGCTCCCAGGGGGAGCGGTCCGGCCGGAGGGACGTCGGGAAGCTGCACGACGATGGGCGGTGGCACATCGTCGCTCGGCTCGGTCGTCGCAGGTTTCGTCGCGCGTGGCGTGGACCCGGGAGGATCGGTGGGGTCGGCTGCGGGGGGCTCGGGTTCGCGCGTGCAGGTCGTGCAGCAGAGGAGAATGGCCAGGCATCGCGAACGCGACACGATCGAGGATCGTCCGAAGTCCGGCCGAGCGCAACCCCGGACACGGTCGATCGCGGGCGAGCGGCCGTCGGGCGCACGATGGGCGACCGATCGTGGACCGTCGGTGGGGAACGGAGGCGAGCTCCGACCGTGCTCGGGAAGGTGCGAAGGCCAGCATTTTTGGGGGAGAAGCGGATCGCCGACGTTCGCTCGCGCACGACGAGGCCGATGCCGTCCACCCAGGACTCCCCGATGACGTGGGTGTCGTCGTCGTCGGGGCTTTCGGTCAGCGTACCAGCCGCGGCTGCGCGTCGGTGAGATGCGGTTGCGCGAAAGGGTCCGAGGACGGACACTGGACCGGTGATGTCGGTGGAGTTGCTCCTGGGTCGTGTGTTGGCGGCGATCGCTGCGGGGTCGGCCCTGGCGGGCAGCGGGTGCACCACGCGTCAGGTGACGGACGAGGACGGCGGGCAAGAGGGCAGCGACACGGGTGAATCGGCGCCCACGACCGGAGCGAGCGACGCCAGCGATGGCGAAGGCCCGGTCACCCTGTCGACCGGAGGTCCCGATCCCTCGACGGGGACGGCGACGACCGTCTCCACCTCGGAAGGCGGCGGAACCACGACGGACATCGTGAAGTACGACCTCGGACCTTTGCCCGATCAGGGCGACTTCCCGTCGATGCCGCCACCCGAATGCATCGATCCGGCGCCGCCGGACTTTGTGTGCGACGTCGGCGTGTCGCCCGAGAACATCCTCGTGTACCGCTGCATGGACGTCCCCCCAGGAGGGTGCGAGGCCGTCGATGACGTGGGCGTCCTTCGAGACGCGTGGCAGTGCGCCGCCACGTGCGAAGGAGGGTTCGTCGACGTGGCGTGCGGTCCCGACCCCGGGGAGCTCGATGCGTGCTGCTACTGGTTGGTGTGGGAGGAGGGACACCTTTGCCCGGGTCGACCGTTCGTGGTCGACGAAGAGGCTCGGCTCGCGCCGACGCAGGTCCGTGGGGACTGGAGGGCAAGGATCGCTCCCGAGGTGTCGGGCCTCGATGCGCGGATGCGGGCGACCCTCGCGGCGGGTTGGCTTGAGCACGCACGGTACGAGCACGCATCCGTGGCCTCGTTTGCACGTTTCGTGCTGCAGCTTCTGGCCGTGGGCGCGCCGGCACGCCTGGTGGCGTCGGCCCAAACCGCGATGCGCGAGGAGCTGCAGCACGCGCGTACGTTCTACGCGTTCGCGTCGGCCTACGCCGGTCGGGACCTCGGGCCCGGGCCCCTGCCGATCGAGGGCTGCTTGTCGGTGACCGACCTTCGGCGTGTCACTTTGGCCACCGTCGGGGAGGGGTGCATCGCGGAGACGATCTCGGCGCTTCAGATCGCCTTTGCTGCCGAGCGCGCTCGAAACCCGGCCGTTCGTCGGGCGTTGCGCAGCATCGCCGAAGAAGAGCTCCGCCACGCCGAGCTGGCCTGGGCCTTCGTTCGTTGGGCGCTCGAACGAGGTGATGCCGCGCTGCGGCGCGACGTCGCTCGGACCTTTCGCGACGCGGCCGCCTACGTTCCGGCGGGACCCGACGACGAGGGCGGTGCGACGCTCGTCGACCACGGCTTGTTGCCACGCACCGTTCGACTGGAGCTGGCGGCGCGGGCGCTCGACGGCGTGATCGGTCCGGCGATGGGGGCCCTGCTGGCGGCCTCGGTCAGAGCCGAGGTGGGCGTGGGAAGCAGGACGAACGCGTAGCCGCCCACGGGGTGGTGCTCGGCGACTCCGCTAGTCGGATTGGGGAGGGGCGTCGGGGAGGTCGGCAGGACACGGGATCGAGCGCAGCTCGAGCGGGCCGGCGTCGATGCTGAAGACGGCTCTGAGCAGGAAGTTCTCGTCGCTTCGAAGGCGGCCGTCACCGGCGCGGCGCAAGAGGATGGTCGATGGATGCTTGTCGATCCGCGGGACGGGCATGCGTTCGTCTCCGAGCGCGCCGACGTCGAGCTCGCGGGGGAAATCGAGATCCACGTAGAGGCGATCGGGTGGCTGAAGGGTGACCTTCGCCGGAAATCGAAACGCGAAGACGCGGCCCTGGTCGGGCAGGTCCAGCCATTCGGTGACGGACGAATCGTCGATGCGAAACCCGATGCCCTGCACGAAGGTGGGGAAGGTTTCGGCGAGCACGCCGTGGGGCAGGGTGTTCGTTCGCACGATCGCCTCGTCGTCGGGCTGCCAGCACCCCAAGAGGCCCTTCGGATCGGGCGGCGGTGCGTCTTCGCTCGCGCGAACCCAACCGTGCACGAGCCCCGGCCCGAGGTCGACGCAGTGGCCGTCGTCGATCTTGCATGCCCCGGGGGTCGAGCCCACGGTGTTGCGCATCGGCGCGTACTCGGCTGGTCTTCGTCGCCGGGCGCCGGGGATTCGCGGAAAATGCGCCAAATGGTGAAAACGGTTTCACCATTTGCTCTGAACGGCCTCGTTCGGGCGAAATTCGGGCGAATACGAGTCGGGTGCGGTTCAGGACCCGCGCAAGATGGTGAGCTGGGTGTGGCAGCCCCAGGCGGCGAGCAGGTAGCCCGAGGTGAAGCATAGATCGAGGAAGGGGTCGGCGCCGTCGATGCCGAAGGCGGTGAGGAGCGCGAACGCGATGTCCCCGAGGGTGAACGAGGCGATGCCGGCGAGCAGGCGGGGCCACACCGCGGCGAGTCGTCCGTGCCGGAGGGTGATCGCGATGCGGGTGAGAAAGCCTGCGGGAACGAGCAGGACGCAGTCGAGGGCCGGGTAGGCGACGCTCACGGCGAGCGCAGGCCAAGGGGCGTCGGACGATCCCAGCAAGAGGGCCATCGCGCCCAGGCCGACGACCCCTGCGGCCGCAGCCCCCTCTCGCAGGTGGCGAGCGTCGGTTCCCACGGCCAGGCCGGAATCCGCGAACGCGCGGGTGAGCCCGAGCAGGGCGAGCGCGAGGCCGGCGTAGCCGAGCAAGAACGCGAGATCGGCGATGCCCGGAAACGGCGTGGGACCGGAGATGGCGAGCTGGTGCACGACGAGGACCCCTTGTCCCACCGCGAAGCCGCCGAAGCCGAGGCCGAGCGTGCGCCAGCCGTTGCGCGCCGCGTTGTCGGTCTCCAGCGAGGCCGCGATGCGCAGGGCGAAGACGGTCGCCAGCAAGAACGCCAACAGCTTCGAGGGGCCACCGACGCGCAACGCGGCGTCATAGCCGAGCACGCCCCCTTCGGCGGTCGGGTCGGCCACGAACATCCGTGCTCCGAAGAAGACGACGATCGCCGTCGCCCAGATCCGGAACGGCCAGGTCGCCATCACCCGTCCTCCTCCAGAAGGCTGCGCTCGAGATCCGCGATGACTTCGCGTGCCTTGCGTCCGCCCACGAACACGCGCATCCCCGCCTCGAGGGCGGCGAGAAGCCTCGCGACCCGCGACGTGGCCACCTGCGCGCCGTCGATGCCGAGTCGCTGACAATGCACCCGGATCGACGCGCGCGTCAGCACGTCACCGAGGATCGGTGTCAGACTGCCGCGAATGCGCTCCAGCGTGGGCTCGGTGGGGAGGGTGCCAGCGATGCCCGGGAGCATAAGCGCTGGGCTCGGCCCGCGCGAGCACCGTGGCCACGACCCTGCGATCCGCCGGCGAACGTCGATCGGCGACCGCATCGTGAACGACGAGCACGAGGTCACGACACATGAACGTCGCAGGCCCGAAGTCCGATTGCGCCGCAGACAAAAAGGGCTGGGCCCCTTCACGCGCGTTCGAACGGGGCGAGCCTCACAGGAGCTCGAGTTGGCGGGCTTCGAGGACGCGGATGCGGTCGCGGATACGGGCGGCGTCCTCGTAGCGGAGCTCCTTGGCCAACGCGAGCATCTCGGCGCGGAGCTGCTGGATGCGTTCGGTGAGCTCGGCGGGCGTGAGGTCGGCGTCGTCGATGGGGGCGATGCCGACGGGAGCGTCCGCGGCCTTCTCGCTGACGGGAACCCGACGAGCGCGCTCGGCCTGGCGCTTTTCGTTTTCGATGGGGTTGAGCTCGCGCCGGGTGGAGCGGGGCACGATGCCGTGCTCTTGGTTGTAGGCGTGCTGGGCAGCCCGGCGCCGCTCGGTCTCGTCGATCGCCTGCTTCATGCTGTCGGTGATCCGGTCGGCGTACATGATCACCTTGCCGGTCACGTTTCGCGCGGCGCGGCCGATGGTCTGGATCAGGCTGCGGGTGGATCGCAAGAACCCCTCCTTGTCCGCATCGAGGATCGCGACGAGGCTGACCTCGGGGATGTCGAGACCCTCGCGCAGCAGGTTGATGCCGATCAGGACGTCGAACTCGCCCCGCCGCAGACCCGCGATGAGCTCGACGCGCTCGAGGGTCTCGATGTCGGAGTGCAGGTAGCGGACCCGGATGCCGAGCTCGGCGTAGTACTCCGTGAGATCCTCGGCCATGCGCTTGGTGAGGGTGGTGACCAGCACGCGCTCTTGTCGGTCGACGCGGATCTTGATCTCGTCGAGCAGATCGTCGACCTGGCCGGCGATCGGTCGGACCTCGACCTCGGGATCGAGCAGGCCGGTGGGACGAATGATCTGCTCCACCACGACGCCGTGGGTCTTCTCGAGCTCGTAATCCCCCGGAGTGGCGCTCAAGAACACGACCTGGCCCAGACGCTGCTCCCACTCCTCGAACTTGAGCGGGCGGTTGTCGAGGGCCGAGGGCAGGCGAAACCCGTGCTCGACCAGCGTTTCTTTGCGGCTGCGATCGCCGCGGTACATGGCACCGACCTGCGAGACGGTCTGGTGGGACTCGTCGACGATGGTCAGGTAGTCGTCGGGGAAGTAGTCGAGCAGCGTGGGCGGCGGCTCTCCGGGTCGGCGGCCGGTGAGGTGGCGCGAGTAGTTCTCGATGCCGGCGCACCGCCCCATCTCCTGGAGCATCTCGAGGTCGAACATGGTGCGCTGCTCGAGCCGCTGGGCCTCGAGCAGCTTCATCTGGTCGTTGAGCTCCTGCAGGCGCTGCTGCAGCTCGACCTTGATGCCCTCGATGGCGCGGCGCATTCGGCTGGCCGGCGTGACGTAGTGACTGGCCGGAAAGATGACCGCGCGTCCCAAGGGTTGCTTGGGCTGACCCCGCAGCGGGTCGATCTCGCGGATCG
>CAZYSW010000126.1:0-13028 GCA_964650105.1 uncultured Nannocystaceae bacterium | reverse complement strand
CCGTCGCCAAGGACACCAGCACGCAATGCCACGACGTCGATCGTCGGACCGTTGTGCACACCGACCTGCCGGTACAGCGCCCGCAGAACCGTCGTTGGGCCAGCCTGCGTGAAGTACGTCTTCTCCGACAGGCCGAGCGTACGCCAGAGCTTCCCGTCGAACTTGACACACTCGCTCGTCGCATCGAGGCTGGCCAGGACCGCCCCCACAGCGGCGCACTCGACCTGGGCGACCTTCGCCGCGATCTGGTTCTCGATCTCGGAGAAATCTCTGGGGCGACGACCCGGTACCGTCAGCTTCTCCAGCGTCTCGACCAGAGCGGTTACCGTTTCAGCGATGGGCTTGCAGGATTCGGAATTTCGAGGACGATCGTTGCCACGGGGCACCCTCCGTTGGGCTCAGGTACGGATCCAGACCCGTGCCCGTCCTTGCCAAAGGCGAGAGCATACTGCACGTCGGACTGACAGCTGAAGCCCTTCAAGCCTTGTGACTCGCGGGTGTCGCACTCCACGGTGGAGGCAGGATCAGCTCGACCAGCTCCCGAGGAGCTGGTCGCACGAGCCTGCTCCGGATCGGCGGACGCCATCGTGGCCAACAGGGCCAACGATCGAGCGACGCCGTCGGCATCGACGGCGACGTCTCGTCGCCTCGCGGGCCGCTTCCGATCGCGTGCTCGGGAGCGCTCGCATCGGCGGCGACCTGCGGGCCTGCGGCCCGTGGTCGGTCGCGAGGGCTCGAGCTCTGCGCGCGACGCACCACGTGATGCCGCGCATGGTCGCGCTGCAGCTTCGTCGCCCGACGAGGACCGCCGCACGCACGCGGGTCGCGGCTCGCCAGGGGCTGGCGAGGCCACCACGGTGAGCGCGGCGTCAGGCCTTGTGGGCGCGCGGCCCTCCGCGCGGTTACAATGCCACTTCGTGTCGACCGTTCGCCTGGCCGTCGTGATCCTGCTCGCCTTGGCGCACGAGACCGTGGCCGCCGCGCCGAGCGGCGAAGGGCTCAAAGAGCCCTTCGCGACGGACGGCCCGGGCCGCTCGGTCGGGGGCGACGAAGAGGCCGTGACGGAGGGTTGCGACGGCACGCGCAAGCCGATGATCGATGTCGCGACGGTGAGCTGCCGGCAATGGCGCGTCGAGTGGTCGCGCGACGGCAAGGTCTGGGGGATCGCCTCGGCCGAGTCCCTCGAGGAGGTGCTTCGCCAGCGCGAAGCGACCCTCGCCTTCGCTCGCCTCGACACGCGCTTCGGCGCGGGCAATCCCGACCCGCGCTACCGCGACCCGAGCCCGCCGATCTGCGATCTGTGCGGTGCGGAGAAGACCGCGGCCTCCGGCCTGTTCGGCGACGGGCAACGGTTCGGCGGCAGCGAAGCCCGACGCGCGCTGGAGGCCGCCCGACCGCAGGTGGAGGCGCTCGAAAAGGCCCTGTACGACGAGCACCTGCCCCGCTACCGCGAGATCGCACGGCTGGGACACGAGCCGAAGACGGCGGCCGCGGCCAAGAAATACATGGCGGACCTTCGCGGCTCGCTCGTGGCCCTGGCCCAGGCCAAGCTCGCCCTCGAGGACGCGAACGTGCTGCGCTCGCCGAGCTTTCTGCGGGGGACCGAGAAGCTGATCGGCGGCAAGGTCCAGGCGCTGGAGCGCGACTTCGAGGCTCTGCAGGCGGCGGTGGCCAAGGAGGTTCAGCGCGCCTACGGGGGCACCTACAACCAAGAGGGGCCCGACGCGCAGGGCAAGTCGCTGCTGGTGACGCTCGACGGGACGAAGGTCACCGCGACGTTCCAGCAGGGGACCGCGAAGTCGACGTGGTTCGAGGGCACGGTGAACCTCGACGGGAGCATCACCGGGCAGTCCCTCGTCGCGCCGCCCGATACGCCGTTGCGCTGTTCGGATCACACCGAGGCCTGCGGCTATCAGCGCGTGCGGGCCGTCCTGCGCTTCAGCGAGCGCAGCAACGCACCCAAAGGACAGACGCACGCGGTGGAGCTGTGGTTCCAGCAACGGGAGTGGGTGCGCGCCCCGATCTTCTCCCGCTGACGCGGGCCGTTGGCAGGCCCATGGCAACCCGCACCAGCGAAAGCGTCGGTCTCGCCCCGGTGAGGACCAGGTCGGCCAGCAGCGCCCGCGGCTCGTTCGACGGGCCGCTCGGTCGACGGGGTTTCGTCGGGAGCGCGGCTCCTTGGACGGGGGCTCGGTCGACGGGATTTCGTTCGACGGGTCTCGTCCGAGCGCGGCTCGTTCGCCCCTTCGAGGGCGGCCCGTTCGACCGAGGTTCGTTCGACGGCGGCGCGGTCGACGGGGTCTCGTTCGACGGGCGGCTCGTTGGAGGGCCGCTCGTTCGAGGCGGCTCGCTCGGGGGCGGCTCGTTCTAGGGTGGGGCGTGACGACGTCGGTGCTGCGTTCGACGACACCGTCGCCGGGAAACGGCGGCACGACGGGCGCCGAGCTCATCCGCGGAGGCCGCGGAACAGCCTGGAGAGCAAGCCGGGCCGCGCTCGTGTGCGCTGCAGCAGCCATTCCGCCTTCTCGCCGAGCGCCCGCGCGCTCATGCGACCGATGACGGCGTCCACGATCTCCCCGTCATGGACGAAGAGGATGGTGGGGACGGCGCGGATGTTGAACGGCGCGGCGAGGTGTCCATGCGTCGTCGTGTTCACCTTGCAAAAGCGCACCTCGTCGCGATCGAACTGGGCGGCGACGTGGGTGAAGTCGTCGGCCATCGCCATGCACGGACCGCATGTCGGAGACCAGAAGTCGATGACCACCGCGCCCCCGCCGGGCGACATGATCGCCTCGACCTCGTCCTCGGTCTGCAGGTCGTCGTAGGGGGCCTCGGCCATGACGAGAACCGTACCCGTTCCCCGGCGGGTGGCCCAACGGTTCCGAATACAAACGCCGTGGCTCGCCACGGGACCGGCCTTCGCCCGCCACCCCACGATCCGGACGCGCCCGGGTCGCAACCTCGGCCCGCGCTGGCGTCCGGCGGCGTGCGGGAGCCGTGACGGAGCTCGCGCCTCCGCCGCCTCGCTGCCCTCGCCCGCACGGACGAGGCTCGAGCGACCGTCGACGCGCGTACCCCTGCGCGTCCGTATCGCTGCGCGTTGCTTTGCTTCCAGGTGGAGGTCGTATATTGATCGCCAGTGAGCTCGGAGGCGCCGCAACGACGGCCCGACGGTCCGATCGACGCTCGGACAGCCGTGGAGCCCTTCCGATCGGTCGAGGGCGCCGATGACGAGGTCGTGTCCGCGCCCCGCCCCGGTGGGCGCGTACCCTGGGCCCTGGTCGCGCTGGTCGCCACGGGGATCGCGTTCGCCGGATGGCTCTGGGTGTCGCGCCCCGAACCCGAGACCTCCCCCGCCGCCGACGCGGCCCCCCCGGGGGCGCCGGTGGTGGCGAGCGTGGTGCAGCAGGCGTCCATGACCGTGTACCGGCGCTACCCCGGAGAGGTCTTCGCGGACGCGGTGGACGTGAGCAGTCGGATCTCCGGTCACGTCCAGGTCATCGACGTGCGCATCGGAGACGCCGTGCAGGCCGGTCAGGTCATCGCGCGGATCGACGACACCCTCATCAAGCGTCAGATCCGGGAGACCAAGGCGCAGATCCGTGCGCAGCGGTCGACGCGGCGCGCGGCCGCGGTCGCCCAGGACGCGGCCAACCGCAGGCTCGAGCGTGCCAAGCCGCTCAGCGAGCGCGGCGTCGTCTCCACGCAGGAGCTCGACGACCTCGAGACCACGTTGCGGCAGCGCGAGGCCGACGTGTCGACCAGTCAAGCCCGCCTCGAGGAGGCCGAGGCCCGGCTGGCCGTGCTGCAGGAGGATCTGCGCGACACCGCGATCACGACCCCCTTCGCGGGCGTGATCGCCCGGCGGGACGTCGACCCCGGCGCCTTCGTCCAACCCGGCACCCCGCTGGTGCGGCTGGTCGCGGCCGAGCCGCTGCGGGTGCGGTTTCGGGTTCCCGAGTACGAGCTGCACGGGATCCACGAGGGCCTGGTGTTCACGTTGCAGACGCGCGCTGAGACGACGGGCACGCCGCAGGGTCACGTGACGCGGCTGTCAGGCGAGGTGAGCCGGGCCGATCGAACCCTGCAGATCGAGGGCGTGCTCGACGAGCCCCACGGGCTGCGACCGGGGATGTACGTCGACGTTGTGCTGGAGGTCCGCACGCTCGACGACGCCGCGATCGTGCCGGATGCCTGCGTCCTCGAGCGCGTGGACGCGGCGGGGCACGGCAGCGTGGGCGTGTTCGTGGTGGACGGCGAGACGGCCCGATGGACGGCCGTGCGCGTGCTCGGACGGCACGAGGGGCGCGCGGCCATCGAGGCCCTCGACGGCCGGCCCCTTCCGGCCGGAACGCAGGTCTTGTCCCGCGGCCATCGAGAGCTGGCCGACGGAGCGCGGATCCGGCTCGTCGACGCGGGCTCGCTCGCCCCCCAAGGACAGCCATGACCCTCGCGGAGCTCAGCGTCCGACGGCCCATCGGGACCATCGTCTTCTACCTGGCGGTGATCCTGTTCGGACTGGTGGGCCTACGCGAGCTGGCGATCGATCTGCTGCCCGAGGTGGACATGCCGCGGGTGACGGTGGTCGCGGAGTACGAGGGCGTCTCGCCCCAAGACATCGAGACCCTCATCACGCGCCCCATCGAGCAGGCGGTCTCTACCGTCGACGGAGTGTCCAGGATCGAGAGCACCTCGTCCGAAGGCCTGTCGCGGGTTCAGCTCCACTTCGAGTGGGGCATGGACCTCGACGAGGTGGTCAACGACGTGCGGGCTCAGCTCGACCGGGCGCGGGCCAACCTGCCCGAGGAGATCGCCCCGCCGATCGTCCACAAGTTCGACCTGTCGTCGGCCTCCATCGCCCACCTGGGCATCAGCGGCTCGGGCGATGCCCGGCGGCTGCGCTACCTGGCCGAGGAGGACATCACTCGACGGCTGGAAGGCGTGGCCGGGGTGGCCAAGGTGGACGTCCGCGGCGGACGGCGGCGCGAGATCCGGGTGGAGCTCATCCGCGAGCGAATCTTGGCCTTGGGCCTCGATGCCGCGGACGTGAGCGCCGCGCTGGCCCGCGAGAACCGCGACGTCTCTGCCGGAGACATGCTCGCGGGCGGGCAGGAGGTCGTCATTCGAACCGAGGCCGAGTTCCAGAGCCTCCACGAAATCGAGCAAACCGTGGTCGCGCACCGCGACGGCCGCCCCATCCAGATCCGCGACATCGCCGAGGTGCACGACGGGATCCAGGAGGTGCGCGACCAGTTGTGGATCGACGACACCCCCGGGATCCGCCTCATCGTCAGCAAGCAGTCGGGGGCCAACACCATGGAGGTCGTCGAGGCCCTCCGCGCGGAAATCGAGCGAATCAATCGCGACTACGAGGGGCGGGCCGAGCTGTCGATCCTGCGCGACTCGGGCAAGTTCATCGAGGACGCGGTGCTCGGCGTCCAGACCGCTGCGCTGTTGGGCGGCGGGTTGGCGGTGATCGTCCTGTTCGTGTTCCTGCGCGACATCGCGACCACGTTGGTGGTCGCGACGACGATCCCGATCAGCGTCACGGCGACGTTCGCCCTGATGTACCTGGGCGACATCACGCTCAACCTGATCTCGTTCGGCGGCCTGGCGCTCGGTGTGGGCATGCTGGTCGACAACGCGATCGTCATCGTCGAGAACATCCACCGCAAACGCGAGGAGGGGCTCCCCCCCATCGAGGCCGCCATCACGGGGGCCAACGAGGTCACCGGCGCCGTGGTGGCGGGCACCCTCACCACGCTGGCGGTGTTCGTGCCCGTGGTGTTCTTGGGCGGGTTTGCGGGGGTGTTCTTCCGGGAGATGGCGATCGTGGTGTGCTGCGCTCTGGCGTGCTCGCTCGCCGTCGCGCTCACGCTGGTCCCCGCGATCGCGGCCCGGGTGGCCCGTGGACGCCCCGGTGCGGACGCTCGGCGATCGTCTCCGCGGCTGGAGGTCAAGCGCACCCCACTCGACCGTGCCTACGGCCGCGTCCTCGAGGGCGCCTTGCGGCAGCCGGGGTGGCTCTTGGCCGTCGCGTGCACGCTCTTGCTCGTCGCCGGCGCCGTGATTCCGCGCCTGGGATCGGAGCTCATGCCGGAGACCGACGAGGGGCGCGTGACCATCTCGGTGGAGCTCCCGGTGGGGACACCGCTGCCGACCACCTCGGAGATGATGCTCGAGGCGTCACGACGCGTGCGCAGCGTGCTGCACGAAGGCGAGCTCGAGCACCTGGTGGCGGTGGCGGGCCCCGAGTTCTGGTGGAAGCCCGCGGGGAGCAACGAAGGCTCGCTCGAGGTCCTGCTCGTCCCCGCCAGCGAGCGCGACCGCAGCCAGGGCGAGATCATCGCCGAGTTGCGCCGCGTCCTGGCCGATCTGCCCGGGGCCGAAGTGCGCGTGCGGGCGGACACCGGAAACCTCCTGCTCCGCATGATGCGAGGCGGCAGCGACGACCGTCTCACCGTCGACGTCATCGGCCACGATCTGGACACCGCCGAGCGCCTCGCGCAGGAGGTGCGGGCACGCGCCGAGGCGATCCCGGGCGTGACGTACACGCGAACGGACCGGGAGCTCGGGCAGCTCGAGCGCACCGTGATCGTCGACCGCACGCGGCTGGGGGAGCTGGGGCTCGGCGCCGCCGAGGTCGCCCAAACGCTGGAGCACTACGTGCTCGGACGCGTCGCCACCCGCTATCGCGAGGACGGCGAAGAGTACGACATGCGGGTGGTGCTTCGCACGGCCGAGCGCGAACGCCTCGAGCAGCTCGCGGACCTGCCCATCGCCCTGCCCGCGGGCGGGAGCGTGCCTCTGGCACAGATCGCCCGCATCGAACAGCGCGTGGGCCCGTCGTCGCTGACCCGCGAGAACCAACGCAGGATCCTCCGGGTCGGCATCGGCGTCGGGCAGCGCGACCTCGGGGCCATCGTCTCCGATCTGGAGGCCGAGCTCCGGGCCATCGCCACCCCCTCGGGCTTCGACCTGCGCATCGGCGGCGAGTTCCGAGAGCAGCAGGAGACCTTCTCGCGCCTGCTGTTGGGCGGGGTTTTGGCGCTGTTTTTGGTGTACGCGGTGATGGCGATCCAGTTCGAGAGCTTGCGGGGTCCGCTGGTGGTGATGTCGTCCATCCCCTTCGCGATCGTGGGGGTCGTCCTGGCGCTGTTTCTGACCGAGACCACGCTCAACATGAACTCGGCCCTGGGCGTCATCGTCCTCGTCGGTGTGGTCGTCAACAACGCGATCGTGCTCGTCGATCACGTCAACCAGCTCCGCCGCGAGGCGCAGATGACCCTGACCACCGCCGTGTGGCGCGGCTCGGTCGATCGCCTGCGCCCGGTGTTGATGACGACCCTCACCACGGTTTTGGGGCTCGTTCCGCTGGCGCTCGCACTCGGCGAAGGCAGCGAGCTGCAAGCTCCGCTCGGGCGCGCGGTGGTAGGGGGGCTGTCGATGTCGACGTTGGTGACGCTCGGCGTGGTGCCTTGCCTGTACCTGCTGTTCGAGCGTGGCCGCCGTTGGCGAAGCTGACCACTGCCGTTTCAGCGGCGCCGCCTCGTCGATGCGATGGGGGTTTCACCGAGGCCTTCGGACCCGTCCCGCTCGGCGTCGCCGCCCGAGAGGGCGGGCAACTCGTCGCCGTCCCACGAGATGTCGTGGAAATAGCCGGCCATGAGGTCGGTACGACGCTTCGAGGCCCGCTTGGTTCGCCACCGGTAGGACAGAACGTGGCCGTACGACAAGAACGCGTACAAGAACGGCTTCATGTCACCGCGGGCGGCGTACACGTCCGGATCGTCCGACATGATCTCGTCGATGTCCGACACCAGCTCTGCGGGTTCCACCAGCATGTCCCGCAACAGGGCGGGCGTCATCTTGCGTCGCAACCCTGCCGGCGCGACGCGGGGCCGGTCCAGCCGCGGACGGAACATGGCCTCGTCGAACATCTCGGTGGGCATCACCGTCACGCCGGCCGTCGGTCGGGGGTTGCACTCGATGGCCACGAGCCCCTGAGGCGTCCTCATGAAGTCCAAGGAGAGCTGACCGTGATAGTCGGTCGCCTCGGCGATGCGTTGGGTCACCGCGAGCGTCGTGGGCTCGACGACCGACTCGAAGACGATCCCGCCCGCGTGCTCCAGCATCTTCGGATGCACGTAGGCCGAGTGGGCCGCGACCCGCCCGCGGTGCACGATGCTGAAGCTGCAGACGTCCTCGCCCTCGATGAAGGGCTGAACCACCCAGGGCTGCTCGGGGGTGGGGTGCGCGTCCTCGAGACTCATGGCACCCGCCAGAGGGCCGTGATTGGTCAGGAGCTCGACGCCGCCGCGGGAGAACGCCGGCCGCGCGAAGTACCGCGGGATCGACTTCACCGCCTGCAGGAGCTCCTCCTCGGACACGACCACGTGGTGCTCGGGCGCCGCGATGCCGAGCTCGCGGCACAGCTCCAAAAAGCGGTTCTTGTCGTGCAGCCGCGCGAGGGTCTCGAACGTGGGCGCGAACAGATGGGTGACTTCGCGAAATCGCGCCGTGTTGCGTGCCAGGTAGAACACCTCCTCGAAGGCCGGGACCAAAAGCTCGATCGATTGGGCCTCGATCACCTCCTCGATGCCGGCGAGAAAGCGCGCGGTGTCGTAGCGCGGCGACGCGGTGACGAACCACGCCTCGACGTACTTGGAGTGATTGCCGGGGGCTGCAGAGAACGTGTCGGTGGTGAACACCCGGTGGCCGGCGACGCCGAACTTACGGATCTCCTCCAGCGCAAACGGCATGCGCGCGCTGGTGACGAGGATGCGCCGTGCCACATCAGCGGCTTAGCACTCGCGGTTACGTTCCCGCACCTGGGTTGCGCAACCGCCCGCGGTGATGCCGCGCGCGACCGCCCCCGCCCCTTTGGCGCTGCGATATGCTCGCGGGGTGCGGCTTTGGCCGAGCCTCCTGGTCGCCTCGTGCCTCGCCGGCGTGGCGTGCGACGCGGGCCCCGCCCCCAGGGACGACGCTCCGGACCCCCCAGGTGATGCCGCTTCGGCCCTCGCCGCGGCTGCGGACTGTCCACGCGAGTGCCCCCCGATCGCCGACCGGGGCAAGCCGGCTCCGGTCGATCGCGGCGAGCGAACGGTTCTCCGGCAGCCGGCCCGGACGGCCCTCTGAGCCTCTCGACGGCGCCCTCTGGGCCCTAGACCCGGAGACGTTGCGAGACTTGCAGGCGCGGGTGCGGGAGGCTTCCGATCGGCTGGCACAGCTCCGTCAGACCAGGGAAGATGCGCTCATGCAGCGCGGCTCGATGCGGCAGGATGTCGAGAGCGCCCGGGCGTTGCTCCTCGAGGCCACACTACTAGGCCAGCGCTGGCTTGCGTTGCCTGACTCGGAGCGCCGGGATTTCGTGTGGAGACTTGTGCGACCGCCGACACCCGAGGACCCGGATCTGCCGATGCTATTCCACTGGGAGGCGCGCTCCCTGGAGCTCCGACTCCGCCCCGCCTGGCAGACGATCGCCGCCCTGGCCCGGGGATTCGACGAGGCGACCCGCCCACCCCCGAAGCAGCCGCCCAAGCCGCTCGGACGGCGCCCTGCCGGAGAACGTTTGGCGACTTCTCGGTGGTCTACAAGCCGTCGAACGATCCGAAGCATCGCGAGATGGCCGAGCGTCTGCAGGCGTCGGGCTTGCTCGATCGGACCGTGGCCGCGGTCAACGACATCATCGCCCTGCCGCGCGATGCCGCGGTGCTGGTCGGCGATTGTGGGCGCATCGACACGTACTATGACCCCGGGGCGCCGGGCATCGTCGTATGCCACGAGCTCCTGGTGTATCTCCGGCAGCTCTTCGGCCGCACCACCAAGGATCCGGCCGCGCTGGATCGCGCGGTGCTGGGTGCGACCTTCTTCGTGTTCCTCCACGAGCTCGGGCACGCGCTCGTCGACCAGCTCGATCTGCCGGTCACCGGCAAGGAGGAGGACGCCGTCGATCAGCTCGCGACCGTCATCCTGATCCGCAGCGGGGGCACCGGGCTGAGCATGGCCCTCGACGGTGCGCACGCGTTCCTCCTGCTGGGCAAGAGCGCGCGCGGCTCGGAGCGGACCGAGTTCTGGGACGAGCACTCGTTCGAGCAACAGCGCTACTACGCGATCACCTGTCTGGTGTACGGCTCGAACCCCGAGGCCATGGCACGCCTGGTGGGCAACGACGGGCTGCCCCAAACGCGCGCGGCCACCTGTCCGCAGGAGTACGCCCGGATCGATCGCGCCTGGAGGACTCTGCTGGGCGAGCACGGCAAGCCCGGTTGAGGCCCGACGCCTTGCGGTCGACGCGCAATGCCCGTTTCGGTGGCTGCGGACCCGAGACGACGGTCGGACCGCAAAAGCCCTGAACGCGCGGGTCCCCTCGGGTAAGACTTGGAGCATGCGGCTGTTCTGCCTCTCCGTCGTGGCCCTGGTGATCGCGTGCAATCGGACCGAAGCGCCCGGCGCCCCCGCCGACGAAGGCTCCGAGGCCACGCCCACCCCCGCGTCCGCGTCCGAGGAGGCGGCGCCCAAAAAGGATCCCTTCGAGCCCAACGACGTGGTGCTCGACCACACCGTCGAGACGCTCGATGGCCAGGAGAAGAAGCTGTCCGACTACCGCGGCAAGGCGCTGGTGATCGTGAACACGGCATCCCAGTGCGGCTACACGCCCCAGTACGCCGACCTGCAACAGATCTACGAGCGCTACCGGGATCGGGGGCTCGAGGTGCTCGCATTCCCCTCCAACGACTTCGGCGAGCAGGAGCCCGGCACCAACGAGGAGATCCGCAGCTTCGTCGACGAGGAGTTTCGGATCGAGTTCGCGATGTTCGACAAGGTGCACGCGACCGGGCCGGACAAGTCACCGCTGTACAAGACGCTGACCGAGGAAACCGGAAACGGGATCCGCGGCGACGTGAAGTGGAACTTCACCAAGTTCCTCGTCGCGCCCGACGGACGGGTGGTGGCCCGCTTCGAGCCGCCGGTCAAGCCCACCGACCCGGCGTTCGTCGAGGTGGTGGAGAAGATCCTCCCCACCGGTTGACCGGTCGCCCGACCCATCGCAACCCCTCGCGGTGCCGCGCCGGCGCCGACGTTCGTCGAGCCCGGCGCCGGCTTCGTCGGCCTGTCAGTGGATCACGTAGCCGCCGTCGCAGACGAACGCGCCCCCGTTGCAGTAGGTGCTGTCGGGGCCGGCCAGAAACAGGGCCAGGGCGGCGATCTCCTCGTTGGTCCCGTAGCGCCCCATGGGCACCTGACCTTCGAAGCCCGCCTTGACCTCGGAGGCGTGTCCGGGGGCGGATTGGTCCTCGATCGACCGCATCATCCGGTTGTCGATGGGCCCCGGGCAGATGGCGTTGACCCGCACCCCCGTGGGACCGCACTCGATGGCAGCAACCTTGACCAGACCCAACACGGCGTGCTTGCTCGCCACGTAGGCCGACAGCCCCTGGGCGCCGACGAGGCCGGCGATCGAGGACGTGACGATGATGCTCCCCCCGCGTGGCAGGTGGGGCAGCGCGTACTTGATGGCGAGGAAGGCTCCCTTGACGTTCACCCCCAGCACGCGCTCGAAATCCTCCTCGGGGTACTCGACGAGCGGACAGACCGTGCCCTCGATGCCGGCGTTCGCGAAGACCACGTCGAGCCGGCCGAAGCGCTCGACGGCCGCCGCCACGTAGCCGCCCGCCGCCGCGGGGTCCGAGACGTCGGCCACCTGCGTGGCGACTCGATCGCCGCCGATCTCACGCGCGACGCGATCGAGCGCCTCGCCGTCGAGGTCGACCAGAAGAACGTTCGCCCCTTCGGCGACGAACCGGCGCCCCGTGGCCGCGCCGATGCCTCCGGAGCCGCCGGTGACGATTGCGGTCTTTCCATCCAGCTTGCCCATGAAAGGAATCTCGCACCACTCGGCCCGCTCGCCCGCCGAACGGACTTCGCCCGGAGGCGCGGCACCACCGCCAGCGTTGCGGGTGACCGATCACCCGGCCAGGGCGACGCACGCCTCGCCACCCACGGGACGGAAGGTGAACGACTCGAACACGTACAGATGGACCTCGTCGCCCTTCCAGTGGTCGAAACCGATGGTCAGGTCGTGCCCCAACGTGAGGATGAAGTCCCCTCCCCTGGCGGACACCAGCACGCCCCCACCTTGCAGGGCCGGGCTGTAGATCGGGTCGCTGTCGAGCAGCTTGCTGAGCTGCTGGCGCACGGGGTACCCCGACACGTCGCCCGCCATGGTCCGGTACGCGTGCGGACCGAGCACGAGCCGATACGGTCCGCTGACGCCGGCGTCGTGCAACCGGATCATCGCGGCCGTGACGCGGTCCGGAAATGCGTCGGGCTCGCTGCCCAGCTCGATGCTGGGGTGCTCGCTGGCCTCGACCAGCCCCTTGATGCCGCCCGCGCCAAAGCCGTGAAAGACGGCGTGCTCCTCGAAACGCGCGCTCGCCAGGCACGCCTCGACCAACGGACCGAGCTCGATCTGATCGGCGCCGCGCTCGAGATTCTCCAACTCGGTGAGCGACATGACGAATGGGGAGCGGCACTCGCACAACGGCAGGACCTGCCGCACGCCGTACTGCACCCCGTGGTACTGCCCGGTCCGATCCGGGTCGATCCGACCGAGGTTCACCGCCGCGTACTGCAGCCCGTGAGGGCCCTCGACGTCGACGAACACGCGGTTGGACAGGTTCGACGTCAGGATGCTGGTGGCCTGTTGTTCGAGCTCTCGCCAGGCGGCGTCGCCCAGGGGGGCGTGGGATCGGCGCAGGATGTCCATCCCGACCTCGCTTTCACCGACGGCGACCGATCCCCAGGCCCACGCCCAGCGGCTCGGTCAGGGAGCGTTCCGGTCTGGCCGCGGCCTCGCCTTCATCCTCTTCGTGAGCGATCGGCCCCTCCTTGAACAGGTGGGCCAGAAGCTGCCGATTCCACCCGTTCATGTTGCGGCGCAGCCACTCCAGCGTCATCACCGCGTGCTCGATTTCCTCGTCCCGGTTGTGCGCCAAGACGTCGCGCAGCTCGGGGTCGCTGCA
>CAZYSW010000125.1:0-13045 GCA_964650105.1 uncultured Nannocystaceae bacterium | reverse complement strand
TGATGCGATGCCAGCGAGGATCTCCCGGGTCCGAGCCCAATGCTGGACCAAGGACAGCCAGAGCCGCAAAAGGGCGCGAAACACCAAGGCCGCGAGGTCCGGCCGACCTTGCAGGCATCTTGGCTTGCCCACCCCGACGAGAGTGCGCATGAGCAGGCTCAAGTTGACGCCGGCGACATGGATCAGGAGGCGCTCGAGGATGTTGTCGTGGTACCTCAGGTGAGTCCGGCGCATCCCACCAGTTTCGAGTGCGTGGGCAAAGGGCCGTTCGAGCAACTCTCCGCGTCGTCGCAGAAGCTCCTTGCCGCGCTCTCCTCGGATACGCCGACGGTTGGCGTAGACAGCCTTGCGCTCCGCTTCCTTGTCTTTCCACCGTCGGTTTCCGCGGTCGGGTTCCGAGACGTAGCTTCGAATCTCGCTCTCCTCCAACCCGACCAGGACGCCGTTGCTGTGGTAGCCCTTGTCCAGCACCGCCTCCTTCACGCGCTCGGAGACTCGTTTTGCCGTCTTGTCGTCTGCTCTCTCGCGGACCTCGCCCAGGTTGTTGTCCGCCTCTTCGATCGTCTTCTCCAGCGTCTTGGTGTCGTGAGCCGCACCGCCGTGCAGGGTCACGGCGATGATGGCCCCCGTCTCCATGTCGACCGCCTGCTCCTGTTTGTGGGCGAGGTGCGTGCGACCATCCTTCATTTTCGCGATCTCGGCCTGGGGATCGTTCGGGTTCACCCACTCCTTGTTGTGCACCAGTACCCGCGCTCGGAGGCGTGCAGCGTTACATGAAACAGCGTTTTCGACGACGGCTACACTGGAACAGGCGAGGCTCGATCGAACCTTTCGAACCGGGTGAAACCTCGTCGGAACGGGTAGCAGCGAGGCGCAGAAGCTGCGGATTGGTGGGTGTGTCCCCCGTATTGCGTTTGATGCGAAGCATCCGGGCGATGCTCGTCGAAGCGCTCCCCGAGGCGGGAACCCGCGTCGGGCGGCGGCGTATCGGCTTCGTGCGACGTGTGTCGATGTTGCGACGACGGCGAGGCGGGCGATAATGGAGGATGGTCGTCGCTCGAAAGCTTTGAGCCGGGGCGAGGCGGGTGCCGAGCGTCAGTCCGTGTCGGTGGCCGAGGGGGGTTTGCGGTTGAGGCGCTGCCAGGACGAGAGGTCGATCGTCGAGGGGTCGCCTCGCCTCCCGCCCGCCGACGCGCGGACCTGATCGCGGTGGGAGGCCAGGATCCGGCCGAGGGCTTGTTTGAGCGCGAGGGCGGCGTCGGGGTGATCGTCGCGAAAGTCTGCGCACATCGAGGCCACGCGGTCGGCGTCTCGTCGGGACGCCTCCACCTCTGCGCGCGCCGAAGGAACGTCGCGGCCCGCCGCGTCGCGCTCCACCAGGCCGCGTGCCACCGCGCCCATGTGCACCCGCGAGATCACGCCGCCGGCTTCGTCGATCGCTCGCGCCACGATCGTGCGGGCCGCCGTCCCCAACGACATGCTCCCCATGCCGCGCGGGCCCACCACGTCGACCACCAACGCTTCGAGCGTGTGGTTGGGCCACGGCGCACCCGATCCGCCCGACAGCTCGAAGACCTCGCGTCTGGCCAGGCCGAGAAAGCCCGGGCTCTGCACCAGCCCCAGCTCGAGTCGCTTCGTGTGGATCCCCGCCACGATGGCGGCACCGAGCGCCGCGATGGCGAGCTGCGGCCCCGACACGCGAACCGCACGCCCCGGTACGGCGATGCCCTGGACGCGGCGCAGGTCGGCAAACCGAGTTGCGTTCAGATAGACGATCTCGGACGGAACGACGGAAAGCGCGTCGGCGGTGGATTCGGCCACCGGGACATCATGGCCAGGACGGCAGCGAAGACAAGTCCTCGTCGTCGTGAGGGTCTCGCGCGTCTTGGCTGTTCGCACGGCGCCGGCGCTGGTCGAGCATCACGGCTTTTTGCGCCTCGGCGATGCGCGGGGCGAGAACGACGTTCGCCTCGTTCAAACGCTGGATGAGGGCCGCCGTAAGGCCTCGTCGCTCGTGCACCGTCTGGTACAGCAGCTCGAACACCTCCTCGAGCGCGGGGTCGAGGGGCTCACCCTCGGGTCGGACCTGCGTGCGCAGCTCCGGCTTGACCGCGGCGATCGCCGCTTCCGCGTCGCCGCGCCCCAACCAACGCATCGTATCGCGAATCACCGTCGCGGGATCGTCGAGCAGACCGTCGTACGACTGCACGTGGACCCGATAGCGACGCACGACGATGTCCCGCAGCAGCATGAAATTCTCGTGCCACCACTCCAAGAGCGGCGGCATCCGACGCGGAGCCCGGTGCGGTCGGTCGGCATTCTTCCTCGCCTCGTCCTCCATCGCGTACAGGCGCCCGATCGACGCCTCGTACTCCCGGTAATGACGAACGGTGGCCACCACGTGCCCGATGTACGCTCGATCGGTGCGGACGAGCCCCGGGACGAACACTTTCACCACGTGATCGGTGACCTGCTCGGGAAAGAAGTACGCGCCCGTGGTCGGGTGCGGGTTGGTCCGCCAGTAGATTCCCGAGCGCAAGATCGACTCGTAGAACCCGTCCGGGTTGGCTTCCCTGAGGGTCTCGCCCCAGTTGCGCGGAAACGCCTCTCCGAACGCAGGAAGGCCGGCCGCCGTCAGGATCTGCATCCACATCGACGTGCCCGAGCGCTTGGTGCCCGTGACGATGATCATCGCGCGCGCTTCAGAACGGGCAGGGAATGGGGATGAACGGGTCCATGTGCGGGAAGTGTCCCTCCACGTAATCCCACACACTCGGGTTGAGCACCCAAGGCTCCGAAATCGCGTCGAGCGACTCGCCCTGCGTATCGGTGATCTCCGGTGCCCCGTTGCTCGAGTAGTGCACGAAGACGCCGCTCGTCCAGCCGAAGTCCTCGAGGTACTCGAGCGTCTCGCAAGCCGACGACGTCACCGGATGATCGAGACGCAGGAGGATTCGGTTGTCGAGCGGACCGTTCTCCAACGAGATCACCCGGACCGGCGGCCCCGGCGGGGTGTAGCAGTACTCGTAGCAGTACTCCTCCTCGTAGCAGTACGGTCCATAGCAGGGCCAGCAGTATTGCTTGCAGACCTCCCCCTCCTCGCCCCACTGACCGAGATCCTGGTACTGAGTGCCGTAGTAGCTCGGATTGCCCCACGCCGCGCTCAGCCGGAACTTCGCCGGATCGACGCCCTCCGTCGGCGCCATCGCTTCACTGAACACCAGCTCGACGGTGTGCCGGTCGAGGAGCTGCGCGTCGATGAGCTGGGGCGGCCCGTCCATCGGGCCCACGGTGGTGGTGTCGCTGGGACTCGTGGGGTCGGTCGGGTCGGTCGGCCTCGTCGGGTCGCTCGGACCCCCGGTGAGCGTCACGCTCCCCGCGTCGTCGGTGCCGTCGCTGTCGCCCTCGGTCTCCCCCGCGCCGAACGGCACCAACCGCCCCACACAGCCACCGAGGGCCATGGTCCCCCCGGCAATCGCTGCTGCCCATCCCCACCGCAGGCCAAGCATGTTTCGAGCGTTTCAGAACCGCCCCACGGCGTCAAGGATCGCGCTTGCGGGTGCGCGCCCGGCAACCGAGACCACGCGCCGCATCCAGGCACATGCGTGCAGCGGTCCTGCCGCAGGGTACCATGACCCTCGAGGAGCAGGTGTCCGAGGCGGGCTCGGTGATCGTGGTGGGCGGTGGGACCGTGGGTCTCGCCGCCGCGTGGCGCATGGCCGAGCGAGGCTGGCGAGTGACGGTCGTCGAGCGTCACGGACACGTCCACGATTTCGGGTCGCACGGCGGCTTCACCCGGATCATCCGGCAGGCCTACCACGAGGGGAGCGGCTACGTGCCCCTGGTCCAGGAGGCCGACCGCGCCTGGCTGGAGCTCGAGCAACGCGTCGGCGCACGCCTGCTCGTCCGCGCGGGGCTGCTCGAGTTCGGCCCGCCCCAAGACCGCGAGCTGCAGGGCGCGATCGAGGCCTGCCGCCGCAACCAGGTCCCCCACGAGCTGCTCACGGGGCGCGAAGCCGCGCAGCGATGGCCGTTCACCATCCCCGACGCCTGGACCGTCTGCTTCACCCCTTCGGGCGGCTTCTTGCGGGTGCGCGCGTGTCTCGACGCGATGCGCGACCAGGCGGTCCGACACGGCGCGACCCTTCGTCATCACACGCGCGTCGCCGCCGTCGAGCTCGGCCCGACGCCCACCGTCGTGCTGGACGACGGCACGAGGCTGTCGGCGGATCGGGTCGTGGTCTGTGCCGGCGCGGGCCTGCCCAGCCTCCTTGGAGACCTTCTCCCCGGACGCCTCGCATGCCTGCGACGCGTGCTGGCCTGGACCCGACCGGCCGAGGCTCACCGCGACGCGCTGTCGCGCATCCCCGTGTGGGGCGCCTTCCTCTCCGAGGGCTTCTTTTACGGGTTCCCCCATGGCGACGAGGGCGTGACCGGGTTGAAGATCGCCTGCCACACCTCCCCCGACCTCCCCGACGTTGCGGTCGACCCCGAGACGGTCGACCGCAACGTTCACGCCGCCGATCTCGAACCGCTCCGCGCCGTTCTCGAGCGTCACCTCCCCGCGGGAGTCGGTCCCTTCGTCGCCCATCGCGTGTGCCTGTACACGGTGACCCCTTCGTGGGATTTCGTGATCGACCGCCATCCCGACGACGATCGCATCGTCGTCGCCGGAGGGTTCTCCGGTCACGGCTTCAAGGTCGCGCCCACCATCGGACGGCTCGTCGCGGACCTCGTCTCCACGGACGCACCGCCGCACCCGGGCTTCTCCCTCGCCGACCACCTCGCCGGTTCGTCGTCATGAGCACCGATCGACCGCGGCCACCTGGTGCCAAAGAAGAATTCCTTCGACCGGGGCGAACCCTCTTCGGCGCCCGCGCGTTCTTGACGCCCGGCCGCCCCCGATCGACCATCGATTCTCACCTCGGCCGACATCCTTTTTCTTCGCCCGCGCGCCCATCATGAGGATTTCTCTCGGTCACTCGCTGGTCAGCGGACTCTTCGCGATCGCCCTGGCAGCCGGCTGCGAGGCGAAGTCTTCCCCCGGCCTGGAGTACGTGCCCGAAGACGCCAGCCTGGTGATCGGCGTCGACCTCGGCGCCCTCGAAACCTGGCCGCCCGCCGAGCGCAGCTCCTTGCACCGCCGCATCCCCGGATTGGAGACCCTCGCGTCCGCCAGCGAGCGTTGCGGCGTGCCTCTCGAAAAGGCTGCGGCCCACCTCGCCGTCGGCGAGTCCCTTGACCACGTCCTGATGGTCGTCAGCGCACCGGGTGTGGCGAAGGCTTCGACATTGCGGTGCGCGCTGGACGTCGCCGACCTCGCCTCCACGCTGCGCGTGGACGAGAGCGGCGAGGGCACGGTCCTGGTGAGGCCCGACGACGGCGATGCGGTCGTCGGCATCGCGCGAAACGACGACCTCCTGGTGGTCGCCGGCCCGAGCTGGCGCGATCGCCTCGATGCCGAGCCGACGCCCGCCGGCGCGTGGCACCGGTCGGCGCGCCCGCAAAACACCGTATGGTTCGCCGGCCGGTCCCCGACCTTTTTGCCCGCATCCCTCGGCGTCGATGCGACGCGCATCCAATCGATCACCGGCTACCTGGAGATCGACACACAGGGGCTCGACCTGGTCGCGACGGTGACCGCCGTCGACGAGGCATCGACCGAACCGCTGCAGCAATCCTTCGCCGAGCTGATCGACACCCTCGGCCCGGCCCTGTATCTCCCGCCGCGCGCCGTCGAGGCGCTCGCACCCCGCATCGACGGCACGCGCATCGTCTGGGATGCCGAACTCGATCGTCGGACCGTCGACAGCCTCGACGCACGATGGCTCGACGCGATCGAGGCCCCCGCCGCGCCGCCCCCTTCGCTCGCCGACGCCATCGAAGCGGCCATGTGGGAAAGCTCGAGCCCTCCGGCGGTGGCACCCGAGGCCTTGGTCGCGGACGAGTTCCAGCTCGACCCCGAGCTGCGGACCGGAATCGCGTCCTGCGACGAATACACCACCAAGTACCTGCGGTGCATGCAGACCAAGTTCCCCGACGCCGCCACGACCGTTCACGACGCGCTGGCGCGGGCGGCCAAGGCCTGGCGAGATTCCGCCGCGAGCATGGGCACCTTCACCGTCGAGGAGACCTGCCGCGCCGTGCTCGTCGAGGCCGAAAACGCGTTGCGCACGCTCGGATGCGAGGATTGACGCCCGAGCACGCGAGCCGCTGACGCGAGCGCCGGGCCGGTCCGTCCCTGCCGGCGCCCGCGCTTTGGCCGATGCCTCACGTGCATCCGTCGCCGCTGCACGTCTTGTTGCACGTCTTGGACTTGCAGACCTGCTTGCAGCCGCCGCCGCTGCACGTCATCGAGCACATCGCCGATACCTCCTCGCAAGTCTGCGTGCAGTTGCCGCCACTGCACGTGAACGAGCACTGCCCGTCCTTGCCACAGCTCTGCTCGCAGTGACCACCGTTGCACGTGTACGCGCACTGGCCCCCATCGGGGCACGCCTGCTTGCAGTTCCCTTCGCTGCAGGTCGTGCCGGATCCGCCCCTCGGGAGCGGGTTCCCATCGACGATCGCCCCCGCGACTTCGCCGCCTTGCACCTTGTCGCCGTACGCCAGCGGGGAGTCGAGCTCTCCTCCGATGCGGACGCCGTTCTCGTCGACCTCGAGCCCGTCCTTGCCTCCGATCTTCATCCCGTCCTCGTCGACCTCGAGCCCGTCCTTCCCGCCGATCTCGACGCCGTCCTTGCCGGCCTCGAGCCCGTCCTTGCCTCCGATCTCCACCCCGTCCTTGCCGACTTTGATCCCCTGCTCGCCTCCGATTGCGATCTCCTTGTCCTTGGCGTCGTCGCAAGCACTTCCGAACAGCAGCACAAGAACGGCGGCACAAGAACGGCCTCGTGGCATGGGGTTTCGCCTCCGCCGCCCATCTTAGCCGCCTCCCGGCCCGGACGCGACGGTGCGCCGCCACCTTCGTCGCCGAGGCCGGACGCGGCGGCGGGCTGCCACCTCGGTCGGCGGCCTCTCAGGGGCAGTGCCGCGCGGCCATGTGGTCTCGGCTGCGCCCTTCTTTGAGCTCCGCCTCGCTCGGGCGCTCTCCCGGAGGAAGCAGCGCGAGATCGAGGATCTCGTCGACGTGCCCGATACCCACGATCTCGAGCTTCTCCCGAACCTCGTCGGGAACGTGCTCGAGGTCGTCGAGGTTCTCCTCGGGAATCAGGACCGCCTTCAACCCCGCCCGATGGGCACCGAGCACCTTCTCCTTGATCCCGCCGACCGGAAGCACTCGTCCGCGCAACGTGATCTCACCGGTCATCGCCACGCCCGGACGCATGATCCGCCCGGTCACCAGCGAAGCCAGCGCGGTGTACATCGCCGTGCCCGCCGACGGGCCATCCTTGGGGATCGCCCCGGCCGGCACGTGCAGATGGACCTCGCTGCGATCGAAGAAGTCCGGGTCCACCCCGAGCTGCTTGGCGTGCGAACGCACGTACGAAAGCGCGGCGCGGGCCGACTCCTTCATTACGTCGCCGAGCTGCCCGGTCAGCGTCAGGCCGCTGCGCCCCCGCATGAGCGCCGCCTCCACCACGAGCACCTCTCCGCCCGCGGGCGTCCAGGCCAGGCCCAACGCGGCGCCGGGCGCATCGATGGCGTGCCCGTCGCGATCCCGGAACTTCGGCGGCCCCAGAAGGTCGCGCACGCGCGCGCTGTCGATCCGGCGGGGTGGGTTCTTGCCTTCCCCGATCTCCTTGGCCGTCTTGCGCAGCAGCGCCGCCAGGCGGCGCTCCAAGTTGCGCAGGCCGGCGTCGCGCGTGTACAGGCGAATGACCGTCAGGATCGCGTCGTCCTCCACGGTCACCCCCGTCTCTTCCAGCCCGTGCTCCCGCATCTGCTTGGGGATCAGATAGCGCCGCGCGATCTCCAGCTTCTCCCGCTCGGTGTAGCCCGCGAGCTCGATCACCTCCATGCGATCGCGCAACGGCGGCGGGACCGGGTCCAGGTAGTTCGCCGTGCAGACGAACAGCACCTGCGACAGGTCGAAGGGCACGTTGATGTAGTGATCCACGAACGTGCTGTTCTGCTCCGGATCGAGGACCTCGAGGAGCGCCGAGGACGGGTCCCCCCGAAAGTCGCGCCCGAGCTTGTCGATCTCGTCGAGCATCAGCACGGGGTTGTTGCTCCCCGCTCGCTTGAGCGCCTGAATGATCTTGCCCGGCATGGCGCCCACGTACGTGCGCCGGTGCCCCCGAATTTCGGCCTCGTCGTGCACCCCGCCGAGCGACTGCCGGGCGAACGAGCGCCCCAGGGCCCGCGCGATCGAGCGCCCCAGCGAGGTCTTGCCGGTCCCCGGGGGACCGACGAAGCACAGGATGGGGGTCCTCGCGTCGGGCTTGAAGCTGCGAATCGCGAGAAACTCCAGGATCCGCTCCTTGATCTCCTCCAGCCCGTAGTGATCCTCGTCGAGGATCCGTCGCGCGCGCCCCAAATCGAGTTGGTCGGGGGTCGACTTCCCCCACGGCAGGTCGCACAGCCACTCGAGGTACGTCCGCGTCATCGAATGCTCGGGCGACTGCGACGGGATCCGCCGTAGCCTCGCCAGCTCGCGCTCCGCCTCCTTGCGCGCCTCATCCGACATCGGCGTCTTCTCCACGCGTTCGCGCAGCTCGGCGAGCTCGCGCTCGTCGGGGCTCTCGTCGCCCAGCTCGCGCTGGATCGCCGATAGCTGCTCCCTGAGGATCGCCTCGCGTTGCCGCGCGTCGAGGCTCTGCTTGACCTCGTCCCGAATCTGCTTGCCCACCGCGTAGACCTGGAGCTGCCGCTCCAGCACGGGGATGAGCCGCCGCAGCCGGGCCTTGGGATCGAGCTCCTCGAGCAAGTGCTGCTTCTCGGCCGCGCTCACGTCCACCAGCGACGCCAAGAAGTCCGCCAGGTGCGACGGCGAGGGAAGGCTACGCGCGACCTGAGCGACGTCGGGCGGGACGTCGGGCATGAACGCGATCAGGCTCTCGAGCTGGTCGACCGCGGTCTTGGCCAGCGCCTCGGTCTCCACGTCCGCCTTCACCTCGGCGTGAATCGGCTCGATGTGCCCCTTCGGATAGGGATCCAGGGTGGTGATGTCGATCAGACGAACGCGGCTGATCCCCTGGATCAGCGCGTGCATCTGGCCGCTCTCGCTGCGGATGGTCCGAATCACCGCCGCGAGCGCGCCGATCGAGTGCAGGTCCTCCTGGCCGGGATCCTCGGTGTTCGGATCCTTCTGCATGAACACCGCCACCAGGTGATCGCGGCTGACGGCGTCCTCCATCAAGCGCAAGTTCCGTTGCCGCCCCACCGTCAACGGAACCATCGCCCGGGGGAACACGACCGTCTCCCGAAGCGCCATGATCGGAAACACCTGGCCGTCCTCGCCGCGCTTCTCCATGTCCTCCAGCGCGTCCGAATCGGCGGGCACCTCCCGCTGACCCGGCGACTCGGCCTCGTCGGGCGCGACCCTACCGGCCGCGTCGTGGCCCCCGCCAGGTCGGCTTCTCGGCCCCGCCGGGGCACGTCGTCCCCGATCCATGGGCTCGGGAGGGATCATCGGTGGCGGAACGGGCGGCGTGAACTTTGGCTTCTTGTCGCTGGCCATCGCGACTATCCCCTCAGCGTGGCACTCGGATCGATCGCCGATCTCGCCGTCTGCGATTCTGCTCGCTCCCGGTCCACCGCCCGTTCGCCATCGTGTGCAAGCTACGCCGGACCCTTCCCCCCGCAACTCGCGTGCCGGTGTGGGCGTGCCGGCTCTCGATGCGTCTCGCGATTCGAGCGCCCGGTCACGCACCCCGTGCTCCCAGACCTTCCGACCGGTCCGCATGAGGCGTCGTGGCTACTCCGTCCACGCCTGCTTTCGCCGCGCTCGAGCACGGGCGTTCACACCGGATCCCACCCCTCGTCGCTCGATCGCGACGCACGTGCTGCCCGGTGGCCAGGTGGTATGCCTCGGGTCATGGTGCATGTCACTCGTGCAACGTGATTGGTTTGCCACGGAGTGGATGTGGATAGCGCCGTGAAGCGCCATCGAGACGCGCTGTTCCGCAGGACCCTCGAGCGCGCCGTCGTCGCCACGACACTGGGCGAGATGCTCGAAGCCTTTTTCGCCGAGCTGCGGACCGAGCTGCCTCTGTCCGCGTGCGTCCTCTACATGCGCGAAGGACCCGACCGGATGCTCCGCATGACGCACCAGATCGGGCTCGGCGACACGATCGCGGCGCGGGTCGGGTGGTTGGCGCTCGAAGCTTCGGTGCTGTACCCGGCCTTCTCCGATGCTCGCGCGTCCTGGGTCGGTCCGGACGCTCTGGTCGCCGACCCGGTCCTCGGTGTCGCGACCGGAGCGAACGTCGGGTCTCTGGTCGCGGTCCCGCTGGGTATCGACGACGAGTTCGTCGGCTTCGTGGTGCTCGGCGTGCCACCGGACACGACGATCGCTCCCCCCGATCTCGAGTTCCTCGACACCATGGGCCGATGGCTGGGCCTCGGTCTGGAGCGGCTGCAGACCCGCGAACGACTGCGCGACGAGCAGTCTTCGCTCGAACGCCTCACCAACGCGCTGCCGGACCTCATCGCATACATCGACGTCGAGGAGCGGCTCCGCTTCGCCAACGAGGCTCACCGGCGCCTGCTCGGCCTGGACCCTGCGACCGTCCAGGGCCGGCACGTGGCGGAGGTGCTCGGACGACGCGCCTACGCGCGCAACTCCGACGCGCTCCACAAGGCGCTGTCGGGAGAGGCCCTCACGTACGGAGACCACCTACCGTTGCCCGGCGGGGACCTCCCGGTGTTGATCCGACTCGTCCCCGACGTGGGTCGCGACGGCAAGGTGCGCGGGTGCTTCTGCGACATCGCCGACGTCAGCCAGCTCGAGCGCATTCAGGCCGAGCTGCGCGCGCAGACCGAGCGGCTCGAACGCATGGATCGCCACAAGGACGAGTTTCTGGCCATGCTCGGTCACGAGCTGCGAAACCCGTTGCAGGCGATCGACCACGGGCTCCGCCTGCTCGCAGATCCGACCCTGGAGAACGTCGAGCGGGCCCGGATCCAGCGCATGATGAGAAACCAGCTCGACCAGCTCACCTCGCTGCTCGAGGACCTGCTCGACCTGACTCGCATCGCCCGCGGCAAGATCAAGCTCGACAAGCACCCCATCGACGTGGTCGACGTCATTCGCCGAGCCGTCGCCGCCGCCCAGAAGACCTTCGCCGACAAACAGCACGAGCTGACCGTCCGCGTGCCTCCTTCGCTGGCGATCCAGGCCGATGCCTGTCGGCTCGAGCAAATCTTGATGAACCTCCTGCACAACGCGGTGAAGTTCACGCCCCCCGGAGGGCACATCGAGATCCGCGCCCGGCGAGAGGACGACACCGCCGTCCTGGCGGTCAAAGACGACGGCGAGGGGCTGAGTCACGAAGCGGCGGCGCGCATCTTCGACTCGTTCACGCAGGTCGACTCCGCGCGCGAAGGTCTGGGTATCGGCCTCGCGCTCGTCCGGCGCCTCGTGGATCTGCACCAGGGTACGATCGACGTCACCAGCAATGGACCGGGGCACGGGTCCGAGTTCACGGTCCGACTGCCGATCGGCGACCTGACCCAGCCTCGCCCCGAACCCCCGCGCGCGACCGAGCCGCCTGCCAATTGCGACGACTATCGGATCCTGGTCGTCGACGACAACGAGGACGCTGCCGAGTCGCTGGCCCTCCTGCTTCGACGCCGCGGCTGCGACGTCGAGACGGTCAACACCGGCGCCGACGCCATCAAGGCCGTTCACCGCCGGAGTCCTCACCTGATCCTGCTCGACATCGGCCTACCGGACATGGACGGCTTCGAGGTCGCCGAGGTCCTGCGTGCAGACCCCGTGAGTGCTCCCATCGACCTCGTCGCCATCACCGGCTTCGGCGACGAAGGGACCCGACAGCGCGCTCACGACGTGGGCTTTGCCGCCCGTCTGGTCAAGCCCATCGACCCCGACGTCGTCATGCAGATCCTCCACGAGAAGGCTTCCCGCCCCCTCGAGCCCCAGGCGACTTCCGAACACCCCTGATCCACCATCGGCCCCCTCGACCGCGTGCGGCATGGTCGTGCGCAAGCGGTCACGACCATCACGGCCAAGGCAGATCGGCGAGACACCCAGCGCGCATGCGTGTCGCGGCGCGACGCTCCACGTCCGTTGCCGGCTTGCGAGCGTGGCCGAAATCCGGCGATCCTGCGGCGGATGGGAATCCGCGCCGCGCTGGTGTGTGTCGCCGTGGGGTTGACGTCGTCGGCCTGCACCCCGCGGGCACGCGGCGGTCCGGTCGTGGCACCCGAACCGCCGATCGCGACGACCCAGGCCGAACCCACGCCCGCGCCGGCGCACGACGAACCGCCGCCGACCGTCTCTGCCGATCCCGAGCCTCCCGACTCGCCGGCGGCACAGCCTCCGGGCCCTGTGGTGTGGACCGAAGGAGCCAGGGCGAGGTTGTTCGCCAGCCCCGAGGACGCGCCCGCGGTCACCCGTGGCGGCGTCACCGTCGAGCTCCGTGACAAGCAGTACCTAGCCGGGAACGAAAAGACCCTCCACGCCTTTCGTGCGGCGATCCGCGACCTCGGCGGCGGCTACGTGGGGGTCGGATCGGATCAGGCCTACCTCCTCATCGGTTGGATGCGGCCCGAGGTCGCCTGGCTGATCGACTACGACGCCGACGTCGTCGCAATCCACGAGGTCTACCGCATCTTCCTCGCGCACGCCGACACGCCCCAGGCCATGATCGACTTGTGGCGGCGCGAGTCGAAACTCGACGCCGTCGCCCTCATCGAGGCGGACGCGCCCGCCGAAGATCGCAAACACCTACGGCAGCTGTACCTCGGCCATCGAGGCTGGATCCACCGGCGCCTCACCGGTCTGGCCAAACGGCTCGACCGCGCCGACGTCCCCAGTTGGCTGACCGATCAGGAGACCTACGCCTTCGTCCGGCAGATCGTCCATGAAGGACGCGTGCGTCCCATGGTCGTCAACCTCCTCGACCCGGACGACAACGTC